>JALSON010000171.1 GCA_026986455.1 Thermococcaceae archaeon
CAGGCTCATCACCAGAGGTATCAGAAAGGGTTCAATGGAGGTTCCGTAGTAAAGCGCAACTGCCAATGGAGCAAGAAATGAGAGGCTGAAAAGCATCATTATCTCACCGAGAAGCGCCAGGGTTTCCCTCAGCCTCACAGAATCATGCCCCCTCCCTCGGTGATCACGGTGGCAACGTCGCCTTTTTTGAGCTTCAGGTCAGGATCAGGGGGTATGAGCTTTCCGTCCCTGAGCAGCGGCCCCGGTGTTTCTGAAAGCTCTCCAAGGGTCGTCCCCTCCAGCTCATCCCCGCTGAGAGCATACACCTGAAACTCGGGTCTTGTAACCACCCCTAGAACCGCATTCCCCCTGACCGCCGCGGTTATCCTTCCGGCGGTTTCGAGCTCAGGGCTGAAGGGAATGACCCCAAGCTTCTCAAACATGGCCATGTGCGAGCTCCGGTGAACCACGGAGAAAACCCTCTCTATACCGCTCTCCCTCGCAATGGCTGATGCAAAAAGACACTCCTCATCCCTGTCAAATGCCACAATTGCAGCATCAGCCTCGCTGAGATTTTCCTCAGACCATAAAAAGTCACTGAAGGCGTCTCCTTTGATTATGGTAACCCCGTCAAGCTCTTCCGCCGTTTTCTCCGCATCCCCCTCCACGAGCTTAACCGTCTTCCCCTTCGCCGACAGCATTTTTGCAACGAGCTTTCCCGTTTCTCCCACTCCAAGCACCAGGACTTTTTTAGCCTCTGACATCTCAAAGGAGCTCTCTATCATGCTCTTTGTCGCTATTATAATGTTTTTACCACCTATTTCGAAAGACCACAGATTTTCAGCTCCGGAGCTGCTTATCCCGATGTATATGTCACCGTAAAGCCTCCTGAAGAAAACCAGCTGGGGGTAGTCCACGACCCTGACTATGCCCTCCGCCACAAGGGGGACGGCACAGACCATCAGGTCAACACCGAGGGTTTTTCTCCCATGCCCCCAGACTTTGAGGTACTCCATCCTCTTGACCCTCGCTATCGTAAATGGATTCCCCATGGTTTTGGAGAGAGCACTAACTATTATGTTCGTCTGGTCATTGTCCGTTGTTGTCACGAGGTAGTCTGCCTCACCGACGTTTGCCCTCCCCAGGGTCTCCGGGAGGGTGGCGTCCCCCGAAACAGCAAGAACATCGAGCATGTACTCAATTTCATCGAGAATCCGCCGGTTACGGTCAATAACAGTGACTTCATGGTTCATGGAGAGCCACTTGGCAATGAGAAATCCCGTCCTTCCGGCACCTACAACGACAACCTTCAACCGCTTCACCTGCTATTAACTCTGGAACCTTCACCTCTAAAAGATTGTCCCATGCATGTTATGTTTACTCGAAACATCAAAAAAGGCTTACATATACCATATTTCAAAAACAGGGGCCAAAACATTCTTTGGAGATTCCGGATTCCCCGATTATCTGCCTGAACATGCAACAGAGCAAGGACCGGCGAAAAATTTAAGTAAAGATGGGCTCCTCTGGATAGTGAAGGCATGAAAATGCCATCACATGATGCTGGGAGGTGGAGGTATGAAAAAACTGGGAATTCTGCTTATCGGAATACTCCTCGTTAGCCTGACGGCTGGATGTATAGGCGGCAAAACCTCAACAACCACCACGACCAGCGGGAGCGTATCTTCAACCGCAGGTATGACGGTCACAGCCACAACCCCGAGCCCCACCACTACCACAACCACAGCCAGCCCCCGGCCTAAAAAATACACACAGGGGGAGCTCCTGCAGCGGGTTAAAGCCGTCAGATACTTCACGTTCACCGACAACACAACGATGATAATGCAGCTCACAATGGAGGTCAACGGGAGTGTAATGCAGAGACAGAACATGACGTTCGAGCTTAACAGGAAAGCCTATGTAGACCTCGAAAACAGAGAAGCAGAGGTAAACGGGACAACAAGGGTCTATCCGGGCGGCGCGGGCTCCGCAACCCATCAGGTCGTGATAGGTGACACCATATACGTGGAGGCAAACGGGATAACCCACGAGATGAAAAACGGCACCATAGCAAACCTGACATGGAACTACAACCCCATAAGCCTGGCACTGCTCTATCTGGCGAGGAAGCCTGAGAGGGAGGAATTCAAAAACGGCACGCAGTTCCTCTACTACAACATAAGCACGGAGGACATGAGGAACATGATGGCCGGCTTTGCACCGATTGGAAAATCCAACCTGAGCGTCTGGAATGGAATCCTTGAGCTCGGTTTCAGGGATGGGAAGCTGATAAGCGAAAGGACAATGTATGAGTTCAGGCTCAGCATGAGCATTCAGGGAAGCGAAATAACCGAAGTCGGAAAGATTTATGATGAAATCCGTATATTCGATGTCAACATCAAAAAGAACGTGAAGATACCCGAAAAGAGTGTGAAAGCCTGATGCCCATCCGTTTTCAAGGCCTTCAGTAGTAGCCCTCCTCGTAGGCCGAGACGAGGGATTTGAAGACCGCCCAGAATATAACCGCGAGGCTGAGGAAAGTTAGGGCAACCCCCCATAGAGGGCTCAAGCTGACGTTTAGGGCCTCTATGATGCCAAAGAGGAACAGGAGCGTTGAGATGGTCGAAAGGGCTAGAGCAAATCCCCCTGCCATCTTTCCTTTGAACTCCGGCGCGAGCTGGAAGACAAGGGGCCTCGTGAAGAGGGCGGTGAGGAAGAGGAGGAAGGCCATGATGCCGGCCAGAAAGGCGACCTCAGAGAATTTACCCTTGCGAACAGCGAGAAAAATGAGGGAAGCAATGAGGGCGAGCTGGTAGGTGAGGTGCCTCCCGAGCTTCGGAGCCTCTATTCTCCTTCCCGGGCTTTCAGGGGCGGGCTGGCCCATCTCATCGAGCTCATACGCCTTCCTCGCTATTATGTACGAAAGGAGGAGGATGACGCTGATTCCGGCCAGCATGACCGCCATCAGCCGCAGCATCGTCAGGAAGGGGCTTAAAGCGATGATTGCGACGCCGAGGAGGGTTAAAGCCGCCCCGGAGAAGCGGTTGGCCTCCCTCCATGCCCTCTTTGATAGGTATGTGTATCCTATGCGGAAGCCAATGCCCGGATAGCCCCACTCCTCCCTCACCCTGTAAGCCATAATTCCCCCGGCTATGAAGAGCAGGCCGATGGCGGTGGCCCACATCATTCTCAGCAGGGTGTAGGGGTTCATATCACCTCCCTCACGAGGCGGATGGTCTCGACTAGTATAAAGCCGATGCTTCCAAGGGTTATCGCGCTCAGTACCGCCGGAGAGCTGAAGTTATAGGCGTTGTAGAGGAGCGAATAAACGAAGGCACCCCACAGGAGGAGCTGGATTATCGTCAGGAGCTCGAGGATTATCCTGGCCACTTTAATGTTGCCCCTGGGTATCCTGAGGGCTATTGGATCGCGCCCGAGATAGGTGAGGGCGAGTATAAATGCTGATGCCATGAGGGGCAGGAGGAAGGCTCCGAGGGACTTGGGTTCAAAGCGGTCTGGGCTTCCATGGGCGTTGAAGTGGGTCGCCACTGTGTCCGGCATCTTTTCCCAGCTCAGGGCGAGGAGAATGATGTATGAGGCAATGAGGGCGAGCTGGAAGAGGATGTATGGTTTCACATCAACTTTATCCAGCGGCCTGACGATCCCTTCCGCCGGCTCGGATATGTCCTCAAGCTCCACGGTTTCCTTCGCTATGATGTAGCCCTTCCAGATTATCAGGGAAACCCCGATGATCATCACAAGTGTAACGAGCACAACGTTCCCGAGGAGGCTCATCAGCCCCATGATTACACCGAGCCCCATGAAGGCCTTTCCAGCGAATTCGTTTGTTTTCCTCCATGCCTCCTCGGATGCAAATGTGTATCCAATGCGGAATCCTATGGCCATGTTGGGTTTATCCCTGAAGAGGTAGGTAAGCATGCCCGTCAGGAATATTATGGCGGATATGAAAATTCCTTCGTACGCCACATTCACCACCCCTCAAGACTTTCCATCGTTTCTATTATCGCCCCTATCTCCGCTTTTAACTCCCCCAGGACTTCCCTCCCGAGCTCCGTCATGCGGTAGTACTTCCTCGGCCTTCCCCCCACTTCGGCCCAGAAATCCTCTACGAGATGATATTTCCTCAGGCTCTTAAGGATGTCGTACAGGGCACCTTCACTGGGCACGAGCTTTCCCCCGCTGATCCTTTCGAGCTCCTTTCTTATGGCATACCCATGCATTTCTCCCCTCTGCTCCAGAAGTAAAAGAATCAGATAGGAGTAAAGCCCCGAGCGGAGCTCCTTTTTAAGTTTTTTTACAGCCTTTTCCCTGGCACCACCGAACAATCCTTTACCTCCCCACTTAATTCTCAGCCTTCTTACCGGGTTTAAACAGCACAGCTGCCGGGCTTTCTAACCGTTACCAGAGAACTTTCACCTCCTCTACTTCCTCCTTCGCTTTCCCTGCAAGTGTAAGCAGCACCGCCGCAGAGGTTAAAGCGGTTATTATGTAAATCGTGGCCAGAAGGCCTGCAGAGGGGTGGAGGTTCCAGTAGGCCGAAAGGCTGTCCATGATCCAGTGAATCAGCGTCATCACGCCAAATGCCCTTATCCCCCAGCCCTCCTTATATGCATAAGCGAAGAGCAGGGTTGTTGATGCATGGAAGAACAGCACAATAAACCTCTCAAGGAATGACACCGGAGATGCCGAGCCCCCAAAAGCAGCCGCTATCCCAACGGCCAGTATGCCTTCGGCAAATCCAAACCCAGCTCCGACATAAAGGGCCTCTTTCAGGCTCCTGTTCCTTGAGAAATAGTATTTGACGGACTCCTGTACAGCGGCGGCCATCAGCCCACTCCAGAGCACAAGGGAAACCAGAGTCCCAGCTCCAAAAAGTCGTGGAATGTTCTGAAGAGGGGTCTGTACTGCAATGGCTATAAGTAAAAGCGCCATCCCCAGGAGAAGCTCGGCAAACTTGACCTTTCTGAGATATGCTCCAAGCAGGAGGAGGGCCAGCAACGCGCCGAAAAACGGGTAAATGGCCTGAGCGGATAAGCGGAATGAAAGGCTCATGTGAAAGCCCGCTATCATGCCGTTCTCAACCGTCACGGTCACCCTGATGTCCCTCTTCTCACAGATAAGCCTGTAGTAGTAGACCGTACCAACCCTCTTTTCAAAGGAGTATCCCCGGATTTCCCCGTTATACCGTATTATCATGTTTCTGGTCTTTTCAAAAAGCGCCCGCGTAAATACCTTCTTCATAAGGGGGCTGAAATATCCCTCAGCGAGGGAATAGTTGCCGGTAACAATGGCCTCCATCATGGCCTCCTGCGGTGTTAAACCCGGCTCCTGATGGGGCTGGGAAACCTTCACAATCCAAAGACCGGCTATTTTCTGATTTTCAATTACGAGTTTAAAAACAACCAAAGCCCTCTCAAAATCTACCCTCACGTATTCAGCGTTGCCCTCAGAACCGGAATAACTGGCATTGATGATCTTACCGTATTTTTCAATTAAAGAATCCCTGAGCTCGGCAAATTTGGATTCAGGAAAAGCCGACTGCATTTGGGGTGTTAAATATGGCCTGAGATACGAGTATTCTCCCCTTTCCATTGATTTTATAAAAGCACCGGATGCCGCTGTTTGAGCGGATACGAGGGGAAAAGTCAGAACTAACAAAGCAGTAAATAAAGACAGGGCATGCTTCATGGGGCAACCTCCGGCAGCTCATTCGGGCTCCACAACCACAGCGGTTCCGAAGGCGTAAACTTCGGCCATCCTCTGACCGACATTGGAGGTCATAAACCTCATCCCGATGACAGCGTTTGCACCGAGCTCCCTCGCATGCTGTATCATCCGCTGGAGGGCTATTTCTCTTGCTTCAGCCATCATCTGGGTGTATTCCTTAACCTCCCCTCCCACAAGGTTTCTAAAGCCTGCTATAATATCCCTTCCCAGGTGGGTTGCCCTTACAACACCTCCCCTGGCGATTCCTTTGACCTCAACCACCTTGTATCCGGGTATGTTTTCGGTCGTAACAACCACAATATCCTCCATCCCGCTCACCCCAATACATCGGACTTCGAGGTATGATTGGGCAATGTTGTATAAAAAGTTTGTGGAAGGGCTAAAGGGTTTTAAGGGAAGCCCCGGAAAAATCTCCGGTGAGAACATGCACGAGATTCAACCGGGCGAGATACTGAAAACCCTGCGGGAGCTTAACGCTGAGCGGGTGCTCATTCAGACGCCTGAGGGGCTGAAGAGAGAAGCTCAATCCCTGGCTGATTTCCTTGAGGAGAACGGGATTGATGTGATAATAAGTGGGGACGTAAACTACGGTGCCTGCGATCCGGCCGACAGGGAGGCAAAGCTCCTCGGCTGCGATGCGTTAATACACCTCGGCCACAGCTACATGCAGCTGCATTTGGAGGTACCCACAGTTTTTGTTCCCGCATTTGCGGAAGCCAACGTTGTAGAGGCCCTCAGAATAAATCTTGAGGAGATAAGAAAGCTGGGGAGGAGGATAGCCCTCGTCACGACCGTCCAGCACATACACCAGCTTGAGAGGGCAAAAAGCTTCCTCCAGGAAAAGGGATTCACGGTGCTCATCGGGGAAGGCGATGGGAGGATTTCATTCAGGGGGCAGGTTTTGGGATGCAACTTTACCGCAGCGAAGGTTGATGCCGAGGGGATTCTCTTCATAGGCGCCGGCTACTTCCACCCCATCGGCGTTGCCCTGGCAACCAAAAAACCCACCCTCGCCGTAAATCCCTACAGCGGTGATGCCCTGTGGATGGACGAGGAGGCGGAACGCCTCATCAGGAAGAGATGGGCTCAGATTGCAAAGGCAATGGACGCTCAAAAGTTTGGAGTCGTTATCAGCACCAAGAAAGGCCAGCTGCGCCTCAATGAGGCCCGAAGGATAATGAAGCTCCTGAGAGATCACGGCCGTGAAGCCACGCTTATTGCGATGAATTACATAAACTATCCCGCCCTTGAGGGCTTTGACTTCGATGCCTATGTTGTGGTCGCCTGTCCGAGGGTTCCGATTGATGATGCTGAAAACTGGAGGAAGCCCGTTCTAACACCTCCGGAGGTCGAGCTCCTCCTTGGCCTTAGGGAGGATTACA
>JALSON010000172.1 GCA_026986455.1 Thermococcaceae archaeon
GTATGGAGAAAACGGGAAATGAACCGCTTGGGGTGGCTCTTCATGGGATTAGAATCCATCTTTAAGCTTCTGGAATTTGCTCTTCTTTCTCTCTCAGCCTACTGGGGGATTAGTGTGGCCTCTGAAACCCTCACATACATACCTCTAAAGAGGATAATCCTTCCCCTTTCACTCATCACAGCTCTGACATTCAGGGAGGAGGGGCTTGTGATCACATTTTTATTGCTCTTTGTGTTTTATCTTCTGGAAAGAACCGGTGTCGTTCTATCCCTTGTAACTTCGGTTTTCGCATTCATGCTTTTCCTCATGGGAGCTATAGCCAGTGGCGTCCTACTCGGGATTCTAGGAACTGCCCTTCATGTTCACGGTTACGAAATCCACGGAACATTAGAAGAGTTACTTCACATGGCGGTGATTAAAAAATGAAAAAAATGAAAAAGAAGCACCTCGCCATCACACTTTCAAAGCTCAGGGGCTTTCAAAATCCCAAGGTGGAGCTTGAACAGTACAGAACCCCCGGGAGTGTTGCGGCTGAACTGCTGTGGCTGGCCCATTCGCTCGGCGATATAGAGGGGAAGACGGTTGCCGATTTCGGTGCAGGAACAGGAGTTTTGGCTGCCGGGGCGTGCCTCCTGGGAGCTGAGAAGGTCTATGCGGTTGAGATAGACAGGGATGCCCTGAAGATCGCCAGGGAGAACATTGGATCCCTCCAGCTTGAGAACTGCATCGAGCTGGTGTGCTCGGATGTCTCGAATTTCACCACAACGGTTGATGCCGTCATCATGAATCCCCCTTTCGGCTCCCAGAACCCCCACGCGGACAGACCATTCCTTCTCAAGGCCTTTGAGGTCAGCAACACCGTTTATTCCATTCACCTCGCAAAGCCAGAAGTCAGGAGGTTCATAGATGCATTCTCCGGAGAGCACGGCTTCAGGATCACCCACAGAATTCCGGTGGAATTTGAGCTTCCCGCCCAGTTTTTCTTTCACAGGAAGAGGCTTGAAAAAATTTTGGTGGATATATACCGGTTCGAAAACCAGAAACGAAAGAGATATATGTTCCGGATATAAAACACCGGAATGATATGGCCCCCTCGTATTTTTGAATCTTAAATCGCAAAGAATAAAAAAGATGTGATTAAATTTTATTAAATTTTGATTGAAAAACTACTCATAACAACTTTTTTGCCCAGTTCTTTTGAAAGTCTCCCTGCTTCCTTATAGACAAAACTCTCAAGACTCTGTTCCACATCCTTTTTTCGTGGAGATCGATATCCAGTACCCTCAAGTTCAAGCTTGGCGTGAATCCCCTCCCCTGCTCTCAATGCATACTTTATAACCCTCGCATTTAACCTAATTTTTGACACCTCAATGCCCATGGCTTTGGAGTATTTGATAACCCGGTTGCAAAATGCCCTGAAATAAGGCTCCAGTTCCTGTGGGACATCAATAACTACCTCCGTTCTTGGTTTTGGATTTGTTTTTTCCGCGGGTTTTGAAATCAGTGCATCCGTGTTTTCTGGTCTTTCAGATTTCTCTCGTTTGTCAAAAGCAGGACATAGTTCTGAAAGGGGCATTTTGGGGGTGGAATTGTATGTATCAATGTTATCAGCGATGGATATTTTAACGTTTATATCATCGAGAGGAAATGCATCCACAACGATCGAGCCTGAATTTAGTATGTTTGACAGGAGAGTAATGGCAGAGCTTCCAACAGAGATTCTACCATTCCTGACGTCATAAACTTCAACCGCAAGAATCTTCCTGTTGTCTATTAATATGGTGGCATAATATGGTTTTCCCTGCATCTTTCCGAGAATCTTGAAAAACGCACCTCCTCCACTCTTTTCAAGGGTTCTCCTTAGTACCCTTGAAAATTCTTCTCTGCCTATGCATAGATAATTCTCTTCTAACGGTGCAACTGAAGGCAATTTCACAGCAACCACCTCAATATATCAATGGTACTTAATACCGTATTTATGTTTTCTGTTAGACAACGAACTGAAGGTTAAGACAGGTGCTAATTAATCTCTCTCCCCATCTCCAATCCTCACCTTCAGCTCGTTTGCAAACCAGTTGACCCTCTGCGGGAACGGTATCTCTATTCCTGCCTCATCAAGGGCTTTCTTTACCCTGTGGAGGAGCTCGGTTTTCACCGCAAACCATTTCTCACTCGGCGTCCAGACCCTGATGGAGAGCACAACAGCATTATCGCCCAGTTCATCAACAAAAACGAGGGGCTCCGGCTCCGCAAGCACGAGGGGCATCTCATCGAGGGTTTTTCTTATCACATCCACTGCCCTGTTAGCATCCTCACCGTAGGCTACCCCTATCCTCACATCGAGCCTCCTGGCCGGATAGCGCTGGAGGTTTATGATGTTGCTGTTGAATAGCTTTTCATTTGGAATTCTGATCAGCGTGCCGTCCCACGAGCGAATCCTCGTTGACAGTATCCTCATGTCCTCGACCACACCCCCGAGCTCGCCTATCTTCACCGGGTCTCCAATCTTCATCGGCCTGTCGAAGTACATGAAAAGCCCGGAGATGAAGTTTGAAACCACGGTCTGTGCCGAGAAACCGAGAACAATACCTGTTATTCCCGCGGCAGCTAAAATTGCCCCCAGATACGTCCCGATTCCTGCGAGGTTGAGGGCCAGAAGAAACGAGATTATCAGCACGGTGTAGTAGAAGACCTTCGCCTGTATCTGAAGCTCCGGAGAGGGCTTTTTACCAGCACTCAGAAGGAGGTAGTCCTTTGACTTTCTGGCTATGAGATACATGAAGTAGAAGAAGCCAACCGCAAACGCTATGTTGCCGATGGTGGTGCCGGCAATTGAGTATGCCATCACCCCTATTTTGTAGAGCGCCCCTATGATCCCCCCGAGAACAAACATCCTGAAGATTATATCACCTGTATCCTGATTTATGATCCATGGAAGGCGGGTCGTTTTCGATGCCCTGATGACGAACCTCCTGAGAAGCCGGCCGGTGAAGATGGCGGCGGTTAAAATCAGCACCGCCTCCACAAGCGTGCCCACAGTAACCCCAAGCCCGCTTCCGGTTCCTATGATGGTGCTGTTCCACAGTCCCGTCCCAGCCATCATCCCCACCTCATCATAAAGTTGGGAATCGGCTCTGCAGTGCGGGTTGCCTTCAGCCTGCCGTCAGGAGGGTTTCCTGTGTTGTTGACCTCGTAGATGCCCTTGGTGGTGAGGATTACGAGGGGATAATAAGCCCTCTCCTCAGAGTAAAACATCGCACTTCCCCCTATGGGCACCACAACCTTTTCCACCATCTTCCATTCATCCGTCGGGTTCTCAACGACGACCTTCATCACCCCGAGGGAGTCCGGCTCCTCCCCGGTAAAGTCGCTGATGTGGTAGCGGGCTATCACGCCCATGCTATCCTGCCCGTAGAGGGCATACTTCTCCCGTCCGACCACGAAGCGGTCTATCGTGAGGTCTCCGGCTTTCACCTCGACATCGATTGGTGCCGATAGGTAACCGCTGATGGTGGCCTTCGGGGGAACTGCTATCTTCCTGGAGAGCTTTATCATCAGAAATTCCACACCATAGCCCAACGCGGGTGCTGGGAGCACTCTAAAGCCCCCATCTCCCCCGGGGATGATAACCCTGACATCGTCACGCCTGTAGAGAACTCTCCCCCCAGATTCCTCAACGAGGTGTATCCTCCTGTCGAGGATTTTGATGAACTTAGTTTTGAGCTCATGCTCTCCGAACATGAAGAAAAATAGGAACGGAGGGATATAAGCTTTGCTCAGGAGTTCTCAAGTTTCAGGTCGACCAGCTTTGCATGGATGTAAATTCCTCCAGCGCCGGGCATCGTGAGCGATGCGGTAACCTCCACAGGGAACGGGAGTTCCGGTGCAACCAGAGTTTCCCCGTTGCCCTGAGCAAGTCCTCCCTGAACGAGACCGTTCCAGGTTACCTTATAGGTCTCGAAGTCCATACCGGACAGGGTTACCTCTCCATCCTTTTCAACGGTGTAGCCGTTTCCGTTCTCGGTTAGAGTCACGTAGGTCAGGACATCACCGTAAATACCTCCATAGAACCCGGTGGGGTAGCTCCATATCATGTTGTACTTCCGGAAGGCCTCGTCTATCATTCCGCAGCTCATGTCGCCTTCAATGTTGCCGTTTTCATCCATGGAGTAGTGGCAGTTCGGGCCGTTTATGACAAGCTTCATGAAGTCGGGGCCGTTTATCATGTCGTAGACTGAAGGAACCCACAGCATCCCTGAGGTGTACTCATCGAGGGAACCCTGATGTCCAACGTAAATGGTGTAGTTATAGGTTTCGCCGCTGAGGTTCAGGATAGCATAGAGGGCGTAAACTCTGTTCCCATCGAGGGTTGTTGGGTAGTAGCCCTTCCTGATTACCATGCTCACCTGGGAACCACCGGAGAGCTTGTAATCGACGTTGAACGTTACCTCTTTTACCACGTAGTCCTTT
>JALSON010000173.1 GCA_026986455.1 Thermococcaceae archaeon
AAGGCCTTCAGGCCTGCTACCTCAGAAGCCCGAGGATTCTTGAGGGACTGAACTGGACTGAAAGAGATTTTATCAGGGAAACGGAGAGGGTTAAGGAGCTCCACACGGTTACGCCCGCCTATTATTATCTGATAAAGACGCTCGTCGAATTCGGCGTGCTCACCGATGAGGAGAAGAAGGTTGCCATTGAGACCATAAGGAGCGTGAAGCTTCAGTCCGGGCTGTGGGGGAATGACCTCCTCGGTCCCCAGCCCCTTGATACCGCATTTGCTGCTGGAGCCCTCCTTGAACTTGGAGTGCCGGCCAGCGATGCCGATATTCAGCGGGCAAAGTCATGGCTCCTCTCGCTCTCAAAGAAAGGATGGGGTATGTACGTCTCAGGCTACATCTATTCATACATGACAGCGCCGAACCTCATGACCACCGTGGAGATTCTGAATGCCCTCCAGCCCATCCTCTCAAGGGACGAGGCAGAGCCGTACATCAGCTGGCTGATATCCCGGAGGAATCCTGATGGGAGCTGGAGTTACTGGAAGATCTCATCAACGAAGATTGAAGCCACCGTGAGGGTAACGAATCTGCTGCAGAAGTTCGGTTATGACTTTACATCGGAGACGAAGGAGCTCCTCATGAAGTGGGCCGATGAGAACAGGATAAATCTGAACAGCCCGATTGATATATCCCTGGCGGCCACGTATCTGAGCAAGATCAAGGTTATTCCACACGTCAATCTCTACGATATAGCTATTGCCCTGTCCAGGGAGGAGTTTAAGGTTATCTATCCCAACGGGGACAATGGCACAGCCGAAACCGTGGCGCTGGCAATTCAGAAGTTTTTCGGGGTTAATACCACGATATCAAATGAGACCGTTCCCGGGAAGGACAACTACATTGCACTCGGAACATTCAACACTTTCAACATGGATGACTACAACCCCTACATCTCATACATGTTCAACGGAAGCTACGTAAGCATTGAGGGCAGGAAGTACAGCACGAAGGATACCGTTCTCATCATCCCCGGGGTAACCGAAAACGGGCATGTGCTCTTCGTTCTTTACAACGGCACCCTGGGCACGAGTGCCGTCAGGACACTCTTTGAGTCCGGATTCGTGCGCTATCTCCACAATGACTATCTGATAATAAGGTATTCGGACAAAAACGGAGATGGGAGGATAGAGCTAACCGAGATGGAGGCAATGCTGGTGGGGTGATTAAATAAATGAGGGCGCTGATAATAGGAATAGGACAGAGCGGGACTAAAATAGCAGACCTGTTTGCACTCGTCGACTTTGAGACGCTCGCGGTAAACACATCGAGGGGCGACCTTGAGTACCTGAAGCACATACCCCCTGAAAGGAGAATCCTGGTTGGAGAATCCATTACAGGCGGCAAGGGGGTAAATGCCAACCCCGTGCTTGGAAGGGAGGCCATGAAAAGGGATCTGCCGCTGGTAATGAGAAAGATAGGCTCCCTGATCGGCTATGAGGATGTCGACATATTCTTCCTGACCTTTGGCTTCGGGGGCGGCACCGGGGCCGGAGGAACCCCTGTCTTGGCGGAGGCGTTGAAGGAGGAGTATCCCGAGTCCCTCGTTGTGGCCATCGGTGCCCTTCCGCTCAGGGAGGAGGGTATAAGGCCAACCATAAATGCGGCCATAACCATAGACAAGCTCTCCAAGGTTGCTGACTCCATAATAGCCATAGACAACAACAAGCTCAAGGAAAGCGGGGAGGATATAACGAGGGCATATGAGAAGATAAACTACACCATCGTGGAGAGAATAGCCTCCCTCCTGGCTCTGATTGATGTTCCGGGTGAGCAGACTCTCGATGCCAGCGACCTGAAGTTTGTGCTCAAAGCATTCGGGAGCTTCGCCACTGTGGGCTATGCAAAGGCCGATGCAAAGAAGGTTAAAAATCTCTCCAAGCTCATAGTAAAATCCTTCGAATCTGAGGGACTCTATCTGGAGGCAAACATTGAGTCAGCTCTCTACGGGCTGGTCGCAATTCATGGCCCTCCCGAAGTTCTCAAGGCGAGCGAGATATTTGAAGCCCTCGATTATCTGACGAGAAAGATAAGGGGAAAGCAGATTTTCCGGGGCTTCTATCCTTATCCAAGGGAAAGGGAGATAGAGGTCGTCACGCTGCTAAGCGGGATTTACGAGAGCCAGAGTATAGAGGACATCGTGATAACCGCCAAGAAGTATGCTCAATCATTCATGGAGGCAAAAAAAGAGGCTGAAGCCAAGAAAAGCATGCTGCTGGAGGGGCTGCCCGACTTTGATGATATCTATCCGGGTGAGGTGGATGGCTGATGCGATAAAGGATTCCGTGGAAGTCGCCCTTGAGCTTGATGAGAAGGAGGTTTACTCCCATATCGCCCACGAGAGCGCTGAGGACATGATAAGAATTATCTCCTCCATCGATGCCGAGAGGGCGGGAAATAAGGGCGAGGTTATATATTATGAGGATGACTGGGATGATCTTATCAGGCAGAGAATCCAGAAGGGAAAGAGGCATACGGCATTTGATTTCTACAATCCGATGCTCCTTGACATATGGGAAAAGAAGGTTCATGAAGCCAGGAGGATAAAGAAAATTGCGGGAATCGCCTGGGGGGTTATAGGGGCGATAATAGTGCTCACGGGAATTGCAACCGCCATCACCGGGGTTCCATGGATCGTGCTGGGGCTCGCATATGTTCCCCTCATGCTTTATGCCCGGAGCTACCGCAGGGAAAAACTTGACCTGATATACTACGAGCTTTCTCAGTTTTTCATAGATGAGATGAGGGAGCTCCTGGAGAAGCATGGCCTTGATCCGTACAGGTACAGGTTTAAAATCTTCAATTACGACTATTTTGGAATTCTCACCAAAAAAATCGGCGGCCAGAGATACGCGGTTATCTCCCGTG
>JALSON010000174.1 GCA_026986455.1 Thermococcaceae archaeon
AACATGTAGCCCTTCCTCGTCTCCCGCTTTGAATTTATCAGCCCTATTATCGTAACCTCCCCCTCAGGAGCAACATAACCGAGCTTTGCGATGTCAATTACTCCGGAAACTTCCGGATTCTCCCTCAGGCGCCTCCTCATCTTCTTCATTCTGCTCCTGAAGTAGTTGGCATAAACCTGAACTATTATCTCACCCTCTTTGCCATTTGCATTCTTTGCCTTCGGGGGCTTCAGCTTTACATTTTTTACATCAAATTTAATCTCGTACTCGTCGGGAATTTCCTTAGCCCTAAACTCAAAACCCTCCCTAGGCCTTATGCTCAGGTCAGAATAGGTCGAGTAGCTCTTCACCTCACCCTCGGGGATAATCTCCTCCTCCACGGGCACCAGAACACCGTACTCCCCATAGACGACCCGGGGAGCATCCTCATCGCCATTTCCACTGGAAAACTCCTGTGCAGAGGCTTCAGATTCAGGGATTTCAGCCTCCTGCGAAACCTCTATGGGCCGCACACCGGAGGCAGCTCCAGTGGAAACAGAACTCTGGTCCCCAACAGCCGGAGCTTCCACACCCCCTATTTCTCCAGAACTGGAAGATAATGGATGCTTTTCAGGGGCAGTTCCAGTGGAAATGTACCCCTGCCCTGCCTCATTTTGAACCTCTGAAGTCTCACGCCACCTGTAGCTATCCTCTCCAGCAGCATTCTCGGCGGCAGTTTCAGTGGAAACATAATCTTCTCCAGCCCTACCCGGAACCTCTGAACCCTGAATTCCAGCATAATCGGGGGCGGTTTCGGTGGGGACATTAACTTCACTTTCAGCTGTTTGATCGCCCGATGCCCCGGCGGTTCGGGTGGAAACCACACTTTTTTCAATACTCTCCAGCAGAGGGGGCTTTTCAGCAATCAACCCCTTCGATTTGAGGAACTCCTCAGCCAGTGCATTATCTATCACAAATGTTCCCCGTGCCCGGGCAAATTTTATCAGTTCAGAAAGCATGAAGTCTCTCTTATACCTGTCCTGAAGAAGGAAATAGGCCGATGGAGTTATCAGATACCTGTTCATTAGCAAATCCCTGACCAGATCCATCAAAGCAGCCTCCTCTGCGGGGACATGTTCACAGTCAACAGGGACTGGAGCTGTGTATCATGCCGGTATATGTTTTTGACCTTATAAGGTGTTATGTTAAGCCGGATTTCCTTGGTTCTGCCGTAGCGCCCCTTGCTCACAACCTTGGCATTGATAATTCCGAGCATGTCAAGCTCGTTTATGAGGTCGCTCACTCTGCGTTGGGTTAAAGGCTCAAGATCAATGTAATCACACAGGCCTTTATAAACCGAATACACGTCGCCGGTGTTTGCCGGCAGCTCGCCGTTCTCATCCAGCAGCACGATGGAATACAGGAGCACCTTTGAATGCAGCGGGAGGGTCTTTATGACCTCTTCCATCGTATCCTGTTCAATCTTCTCCTGGGCCTTCCACACATGTCTCTCGGTGACCCTGGGGGCCCCCTCACGCTCGGCAATTTCACCGCTGACCCTGAGCAGATCCAGCGCCCTTCTCGCATCCCCGTGCTCCCTCGCCGCCAGAGCCGCACAGAGGGGCACCACGCCGCTGTCAAGCACATCATCATAAAAAGCATATTTCGCCCTCTGGAGGAGTATATCCCTGAGCTGCGTTGCATCATAGGGTGGGAAAACGACCTCCTCCTCACTCAGGCTTGAGAGAACCCTCGGGTCAAGATAATCCTTGAACTTAAGGTCGTTCGAGATGCCGATTATGCTAACCTTGGCATTCACAAGCTCGGAGTTTATCCTCGTCAGGCTGTAGAGGATGTCATCCCCGCTCTTTTTTATGAGCTTGTCAATCTCATCCAGGACTATGATCACAAAACGCTCCCTCGCATCTATAACCTCCTTCAGCTTTGCATAAACCTCATCCGTCGGCCAGCCAACAAGGGGAACCTCAACGCCGCTTTCTCCCTTGAAATAATTAACGATGTTTGCAAGAACCCGGTACTGGGTATCGACTATCTCACAGTTGACATAGATAACATCAACGGGAACATCATACTTCTCGGATATCCTCCTGAGCTCTTCAGTCACAAACTTAATCGTCACGGTTTTACCCGTCCCGGTCTTCCCGTACACAAAGACATTGGAAGGGGTCTCGCCCCTGAGGACGGGAACCAGGATGTGGGCCAGATTCTCTATCTGCTCCCTTCTGTGAGGCAGCTCTTTTGGGGTATAGCTGTGCCTCAGCACTTCCTTGTTTTTGAATATCTTGCGCGCATGAAGGTATTTTTCAAAGATTGAACCCAGGTAGTTCTCTTCCATGCCCTCCCCCTCCACTGGAAACAAAGCCCGGTTATGTGCATTCTGACATAATGTTATTTTAAATATATCATTTGAGACATGTCTTGACACGTCAGACAAAACATAAAATCCAACCATGCATCATTATTCTACCAGGTTGAATGCCACTCCATAGGAACCACATGATCCACAGGAAACCGCAATACATGGATAACCCGGAGGATTTATATGCTTTGTTGAACACGGCGGTGTAAAAAAGAATGGTGACGTGAGAGAAAACATTCAAATTCAGATATAGCCCACATCCTGTTCCCCGGACTTCACAGCCTCAAATATCTGGTCCAAGAGTGCCTCTGCATCCTTCCTGCTCATTCCAACCTTAACCGTTAGAAATTTCAGCAGTTCTCCTTTCGTTGCACCTTTTTCAATCCTCTCCACAATCATGCCGATAACGTGCTCGAATATGGATCTGGCAAAATCCTCTTCAAGCCCAAGGGCCCGGACAACCTCATTAACACCGATAAGCAAAACGGTCAGGGCATCGTTGAACTCGCCCTTTCCGAGGGTCTTTTTGTCAAGGTCTACGCGCAGCACA
>JALSON010000175.1 GCA_026986455.1 Thermococcaceae archaeon
ATTTTTTGTATCATTGCCACATCATGGGCTGCCTTCATTATGCTCTCCATGTCATCCTCTATCGGGACAACGAAGCACGCCGAGAGCATGCCGAGCGGCCTGCCCGAGTTTATCAATGCCGGTGTGTTCGGCATGAAGGTTTGGGAAGTCATCAGCCTGAAGTACTCCTCGATTTCGCTCTCGTAGTCGTCAAAGGCACCGTTTTCCAGCATTTTTATTACGTCGTCAATTGGAACCTTCATCTGCCCCTTCTCTGCCAGCTCGCGGTAGAGGTTCAAAAGCCTTTCAAAGTGATACCTGTTGAGCTTGAAGCGGCCAATGGAGAGCTTTCCATCGTACTCGTCGGGGGAATTCAGGTATTCCTCCAACCTGCTCAAGTCCTGCTCATGACCGCCATTTTTATCAAAAACTCTCTCATCATAGAGCAGGTCGGGGATTACGGCCAGAACAGAAACCCTTTCAAAGAGCCTCTTCGGGCTCTCTATTATCCTGCCATCCTCATCTTTGATGAGATATCTTGACGCTAAAACGCGGAGGGCGTTTATTGAGAAGCGTTTATCTATTTCATCCAGCCTGTCCTTGTTGAGGATTTTCTTTTTCTCCTCGCGAATCTCGGCTTTTTTCTTCCTGTAAATTATGTATGCCTTTGCAACATCGAAGAGGCCTGCCCTCATCAGCTCAAGCTCAACTATATCCTGAATGTTTTCTATGTGGGGAACCTGTCCATCGTACAGCTCGTTGATTCTTCTTACAACCCTCCTGACAACCCTGTTGAGAAGCCTCTCATCTCTTACCCCAACTTCAAGCATTGCCCTTTGGATAGCCCATTTTATACGCTCTTTATCAAAAGGTACAATTCTTCCATCCCTTTTCATCACTTTTTCAACAGCCATATAAACACCCCTGCCATATCATTGGACACAGTTGCATATCATTGGTAAGAACATCAGTAATGGGGAGTGAGGATTCCGGGTAAATATACCTTACCCATGAAGGAGTTGCCAGAGTGACAAATAGCATGGTTCAACTCTGTCGCATTAATAAGGGGAAGAAAACCAGAGATGTCGGATATTTTATCCATCATCCGAGGCTCTCATACATTATTTTGAGCCTGTATGCATGTTTGAGCTCCTCACCGGCCATCATCTGAAAAATCTGGCCGAGGGAGCCCTCCAGGATTTCTCCAAGCTTTTTATAAAGCTCGTATGAATGTTTTTCACGTATGAGAGCCTCAAGAATCAAATCTTCGAGGGTCTCCGGTTCGCTCCGTTCATCGGTGAAGAATGGCTCAAGACTCAGGACATCGAGGTAGTCAATAACCGCCGTTCCTTCAAGGACACCCTCCTCCGAGAAGTCCTCAACGGTTTTCCTGTGTCTCAGTTCCTCCTCTGCCAGCCAGCGAAAATGATCTATGAACCGGGGGAGTTCATAGACAGCAAATGTCTCTCCAAGCTTGTAGAGATTGTAAAGTTCATTCTCCTGCCGGATAATTCTCTCAATGAGTTCCCTCAGGTGCATGCAAATCTACTCCTTTCTTATAAGGCTCTCTATGATCCCGTGCAGGTTTTCCTCAACCTTAGCACGCCTGTAGAAGCGGTACTGGCTTATGAGAAACTCATAATGCCCCCGCTCGTCCTCCGCAAGGGATGTGAAGATGTCCCTGTACCTTTCACCGGAAAGGCTCCCTGCCATAGAGACATACATCTTTTCAGCGAGCTTTTCGGAGCGTATCGCAACCTCCAGAACCTCAAGATAGTCTCCGACGGTCTTTATTTCATGTTTGACCTCGTCCGCCCATGTTGGTGAGGCCACTTCAGGAATCTGTCTCTCCGGAAACAGTTCGCCGAAAATCCTGAGGATTTTCTCCTTGTGTCCCTTCTCGCTTTTGATGAACTGCCTGAACCTCATTTTTGCGTGAGGCTCCTCGATTTTTTCTGCGAGCATTGTGTAAAGCCCGATGGCATCCTCCTCACCCTTCAGCGCATAGCCCAGCATCTCCTCAAGGGAAAGCTCTGCGAGCTCCTTCAGAATCATGCTAACCCTTTCCTCAGCCTCCCCCTCAATCTCAATTCTCTCCATGAGAATCCCCCTTTATATTTGTGGGCTGGAGGTTAAATATTTAATCATTTAGTCGAAGGTCTTCAGATAATCAAGCAGCCATTTAATGCTGGGCAGTATTAGATCAGGCTTTATCTCGCTTTTTTCAACATCCTCAAGGCTGTTAACTCCCGTCAGAACCATTACAGCTTTGGCACCGATTCGCTTTGCGAATGCTATATCTGTATCGAGCCTGTCGCCAACAACCCATACCTCCCCAGCTTTCAGCTTTTCCCTGACTATCTCCCACACGGGTTCATGGGGCTTTCCTATTATCAGGGGTTCCCTCCCCGTTGAAGCCCTCAGAGCGGCTATTATCGAACCTGCCCCCGGCACTATCCCCTCCTCCGAGGGATAGGTTGTATCCGGATTCGTGCCTATGAACTCCGCACCGTTCCTGATGGCCAGCGTTGCGTATTTCAGCTTTTCATAGGTTAGCCCTGTGTCCAGCCCCGTAACGACGTATTCCACCTCCCTCCAGTCACCTCCTTTAGCATCATCAACACTCACAGTGCCCCAGTTCAGATGTTGCATCTCCTCGTGAAGCCCTCTGCCACCAATTACGAAGATTTTTCCGGGATTGAAGTGCTGTTCCATGTACAGCCTCGTGGCAAGGCCTGAAGTAATGATTCTCTCCGCAGGAACATCAATTCCCATCGATAGGAGCTTTTCCCGGTACATTACCGCGGTTCCCGTTGAATTGTTGGTGAGAAAGAGAAAGGGAATGTTCCTTTCCTTCAAAAATTCAACAACCTGCCTTGCACCTTCTATCGGAGTGTTCCCCCTGTAGAGCACGCCATCC
>JALSON010000176.1 GCA_026986455.1 Thermococcaceae archaeon
TTACGCTCTTGGAAAAGACCTTAATCTCGAAATCATCATTGTAGAGTTCTCCGTAAACCATCAGGTACTTCTCACGGAGATTCCTGAATACAAGCTCCCTCCAAAGAGAGGGCTCATCCTCAAAAGGGCTGTTCGGTTGGCCCACTGGCGAAAGATCCCAGGTCTTAAAGCCGTTTGGAGGGCTATTGTGGTAAACGCTGACGGGCGAGAGGGTCCTAAACTTCTTTCCCGAGAGTCGTTTGGGAGTCTTAACCGGGCGGGTTTGAGCTTCAAGGAGTTTCTTACCCCGTAAATGGATCTTCCCGATTCCCAAACTTAGTCCGTTCACGAGGGCTTCGAGGACTGGCTACGCGGAGGAACCGACGAAGAGCCTGACCCGTCCTGACTTGACCTCCAGGCCTTTCTCCGTTTTCCTTACTTTCCCCAGGGGACGGAGGAGCGAGGCAACGAACTTGATGTCCTTCTTGTTATTATGGATTCTTTTTGCTATCTCTTCATCCCCAAGCTCGATGGCCGATAACAGGAAGGAGTAGAGGGGCCTTGGATAGTTGTAGGGAACCGTGAAGGGCTTCTCAAAGCTCAGGAGGAGTTCAAGTCTCAATGCACTCACTCTCCATTATTTTCAGGTAAGTTTTTCCCGCGCGGGTGACAAAATACTTCGGGATCCTTCCGTCCGGCTTTTCAGCCCTCACGAGATGATACCTAGCCATTCCCTTGAGCTCGTTGCTGATTGTCGCTGGAGACACGCCAAGTTCTCTTGCAACAGTTCTGACGCTCTTTCCTTCAAGGAGACCGCAGAGTATTTTCTCCCATCTCCTGTTGTGCGGTGCCAAGAACGAGCCGAGCTCGAGGGATATGTGACCAGAGAGGTTCTCAAAGTCGCTCTCCACGATGACTCTGGCGTCTTTGATACCGAGAAGAGCGAGCAGGGTCGCGACGAGTAGGGGCCTCATTCCTCCCGAAAGGACGGCAAGGACAATCCTGTCTGGGGTTAAGTTTTTCTCAATTGCCCTTTCTATCGTTAGGGCGATTTCTTCATTCTCCATGGGCACTTCAAGGACCACAATGTTTCCTTCTCCCACTATGGGCGAGGCTATGCTCTCTATAGCTTTGATGGCGTTTACAGTTTTCTGCTCTCTCTCATAATCCTCTGGAACCACGGCGACTAATTTGTCCCCTTCTTCGAGCCCATCAAGGCATTCCCTTTTCCTCACAAGAGCCCGAACGATGAACTTCTCGTCAAAGCCCACCGGAAAAATCACGAGCAAAATCCCACCTCCTGACGCCCAGTACATCGAAGATTTCCATTCCAAGGGTAGTTTTCTTCCCCTTTCTGTTGACGACCGCCGAGTAGTTATCAGCAACAACAATTGGCAGGAGAAGTGCGTAAACTCCCCGCAGGTTCTCTCTGAATATGCCTTCTGCTTCGGAGTAGGCAACTTTTGGCTCAACCCAGAGGATCTCGCGGGGAAGCTTCTCCTTGGTAATGTCCTCAAGCAGGAGGAGGCATTCCTCGCAGAGCTTGGGGTTCTCTGGCTTTGGAGGACTTCTGTTTCGTATCCAATCGTGATGATGAAGGAGTATTGCTACAGAGGCAATTCTCCCACTTTTTTCGAATTTTTTGAAGACCTCCCTAGCCACGAGGAATGAATAAAACTCGTGAAAGCCAAAGCCTCGTCTCCTCAGCTGAAACACTTCAAGGCACT
>JALSON010000177.1 GCA_026986455.1 Thermococcaceae archaeon
GGAAGGCTTGAGTACAAGATTTATGCCAGGGAACAGATAATTTCCGGGGCATACAAGGTCTACGGAAACCCCAAGCTCGGCTTCTGGGTGGCAAAGGTTGTTCTCCACAACTCGGGAAACGGTGCAATAGAGAACATAAAGATAACGTACTCGATTGATAACTACGCCCCCGGAACTGAAAAAAGCTATCCCCTCCTCGTGCCAAATGGAACGATAGTCGACCTTTACTATCCGATCCTCTCAAGCGAGGTCACAAAGCTGACGGCAGCGACACCTTCAAATTTGAGGATAAAGATAACATATGAGGTCGACGGGAAAACCCGGGAAGAAACCATAACAAAGTCCCTCAGCATTCTCGGTGTCAACGACTTCGTGTTTTCCTTCCTCAGGCCCGAAGAGAGCACAGGAAGCTTTTATGATACATTCAGCAATGCTCCCCTGCTGGCGGCGTGGGTTACGCCGAGTGACCCCGTTGTCAGGGAATTCGCCGATATGGGAAACAAGCTTGCCGGAGGTGCAGGGGCAAGTTTAAGCGACGATGAGGCGATTAAAAGCCTCAGCGGCATGTGGGCATTAGCGGTTATGAACGGGTTCTCGTACAAGACAGAAGGCGAAGGGTACTGGACAGGGAAGTTTGCCGAACATATAATGTTCCCAAGGGACGTTATACGGGATAAGAGCGGAACGTGCATCGACTTGGCAATATGGTTTGCCTCCCTCGCCATGTCCCAGGGGCTTAAGGCGTATATCGTTCTGATACCCGGACACGCTTTCCCTCTAATACAGCTGCCAAGCGGGACTGTGATTCCCGTCGAGGCTACAGCAATCAACTCCGGTGTATCCTTTCAGGAAGCCGTGAAAATTGGAGTCGAAAAAAGCTGGCAGAAGGCCATGAGCGGCCCTCATATGATAGTAAACATCGCCGAAGAGCATTCGAATGGCATAGTTCCTCCGGAACTTCCCCAGCTGCCGGCGGATATCCTAGGCAAGTGGGGGATAACCCTGCAGCACACCGGCGGAGGAGGCAACACAGGAAATACCGGCGGAACAGGAGGGACAGGAGGGACAGGAGGAGCGGGTGAAACCGGCGGGGGCATGCAGGCTCAGTGGAAGACCTACATCGGAGAATACTTCTCCTTTGACTACCCAGCCAGCTGGAATGCCCCCGAAGATTACGGTGGCTACACATATCTGGTTAGTCCGGATGGTGACTTTGAATTCATGGTGATTTACTCTGAAGGCGCCGGCGTTCAGGACATGATAGGAGCATTCGAACAAAGTCTGGCCGGAAGCGGTGCAACGATAAAGGACAGGCAGGAGACCCAAGCGAGCATAGCCGGACAGACGGTATACACAGTTATTTACACCATTAACACAGGTTATGGGGATTATTCCGCGGTGGCCAGGTACTTCACGGCCAACAACGTGGGTTTTGCAGTCGTCTATGACTTCCCTGCAGGGAGAAAAGAGTACAACCAGCTTGGGGAGCAGATTGTTAGCACGTTCAAGCTGAGGTGATAAAAGTGGGAAAGATGAAGATGAAGGTTCTGGTTTTGATTTTCCTCCTCCTGCTTCCCCTTGCTCTGGCCCAGGAGGTTAAGATAGTCGAGTACAAGATTGATGGCACTATGAAGGCCGTGATCGATGAAAGCGGGAACGCCCACGTAACTGAGGTCTGGAAGTTTACACCAAACCTCTACCTCCAGATGAAACAGGCATATCCAACAGCATACATGCTCAAGAGGGAATTTGAGAACAGGAGAAGCGATGCGGAGTACAGAAACATGAAAATCGAGTGGGATGATACGAACAACAGGATAAAAGCGACATATACTATACTTGGAGCTGCCGTGAATAGAGGTTCCTACTGGGAGCTGAGGCTCGGTGAGGGAGATTTAACCCTCTCCTCCCAGACCGGAAATACCGTCGTCCTGACCTCTGTCCAGCCCCTCTTTGGCGGACAGGGAAGGCTGATTGAGACGATAACGGTTGTCCTGCCCGGGAATACAAGGGATGTAAGGTTTGAGGACGGTAGCCTTAGGTATGTACTGCCAACCGAAAAAAGCGGCAGAAACCCGTTTTTCCTTGTGCTGGTGGGGATTTCCCTGCTGGGGCTGGTATTTCTCAACATCCCTCTGAAGAGGGGAGGGGGATGATACGGGAGATAAAACAGGAACTCGTGGAGTACATCAGCAGGAGCACCGGCCTTGACAGGGAGACTGTTGTTAAAGTCCTCCGGGCTGAGGAAGCCTATCTGATGGCGGAAATTCAAAAGGCTCTCAAAAAAGAAAGGTGGTGAGAAAGATGAAGAGGGAAAGGGAGGCTGCCCTTGCTCTTATGGTTCTTATATTTTTCTCCATGTTCTCCTATCCTTCCATTGCAAAGCAGGGAAAGATGGAAAAGCCGCACCCGGCTCAGGCTTATAAACAGAGTTCCACAGAACCTGATATAGCCGTTACTTCCCTCTCATACGCATACATAAACAGCACCCACATGGAGGTGCACGCACATCTGATAAACAGGGGTGCAGATGCAGGCGCATTCAACGTTAGCTTTAGGGTTGTTAGACCTCCCAACCTGCCGGATGTCCGGGAAATTCCCTTCAGCTGGGTGAATCTCAGCAGCTATTTAGTGCAGGCTCATGAAGTGTACTCCGGGGCATATATCACAAACGGAAGTGCCATTCTGAAAGCCGATGATGGCTATATTGTCTACAGGCTGCCATTCACCCTGAACTACTTTGGCAGATATATAGAGAACATCTCAATAAACACAAATGGGGTTATAGAGCTTCTTGAACGGTGGGAGCTGCCGCAGGTCAGGGATTACTACGGTCTTCATGCCGATGGGGATTACCGGAACAGCGACATCATCTTTGCCAT
>JALSON010000178.1 GCA_026986455.1 Thermococcaceae archaeon
GTTTTCACCGAAACCGTGGGGAATATCCCGCCTTTAACCTTCACGACGCTCATGACCACGCGCTTGGGTGCGGTTACCTCCTGAACGGCGTATTCCTCTCCTCTGGGACATGTGTATCCCTTAACGCCCGTTATCTTATCGCCCTCCATGGTCACCTCTATCTCACAGCCGAGGGGACATATTATGCATGTAAGTCTGAACTTTTTGGTTTCACTCATTTGGAACGACCTCCATGGTGATTTTGTCCCCTGCTTTGGCTATATCGGCTTTCCTGAGCTTTATCCTTATCATTTCGGAGGGCTTAACGAAGGGCAGCTTCATTTTCTTCCCTATCTCCGGGAAGCGCAGAATGACGTTTTCCTCGGGCTTTGCCACCCTCGCATATATCATGACGTCCTTTGCATCGGAGACATAATGTGGCACGGCCAGCCTGATGTTCCTGCCCTTAACGAGCTTTTTCCACTTCATGGCAGGCAGCCCTCCGTTTTTGACGAATTCGTAAGCTCCAACCGCCGCCTCCTCACCCTGCTCGACGACGTAATCAACGAGGTCGTTGATAACGAGGGCGTTTCCCGCTACAAATATTCCCGGAACGCTGGTCTCAAGATAGCTGTTTACAACCGGCCCCCTTGTTGCCGGGTCAATAATGACTCCCGCCTTCTCTATGACCTTCAGATAGGGCACAAGCCCTGCCGCAAGAACTACCGTGTCGCACTCAAGCTCCTCCTCCGTTCCGGGAACCGGCTTGAGGTTCTCGTCGACCTTCGTGATGATGACCCTCTCAACCCTCTTCTTTCCCTCAACCCTCGTCACGGCATGGCTGAGGTAGAGGGGTATCCCGAAGTCCTCTAAGCACTGGACGACGTTCCTCGTAAGCCCTCCGGGATACGGCATCAGCTCTATGACGGCCTTAACATGGGCACCTTCGAGAACAAAGCGGCGCGCCATTATGAGGCCCACGTCACCGGAGCCCACTATGACAATCTCCTTTCCGGGCATTATTCCGTAGATGTCCATCATCGTCTGGGCCTCTCCTGCTGTGAATATCCCGGCAACCCTGTGTCCCGTAACTCCTATCTCAAACATGTGCCTCTCCCTTGCCCCGGTTGCATAAATAACGGTCTTCGTCATGATATCGAGGAGCCCCTTTTCTGTAACGACCTTCAGAATCTTGTGCCTGTATGAGTGAGGGATAATCTCAAGGACATGGGCGTTTGTGTAGTGTTCGATGTCCATCTCCATGAACTTTTCAATAAAGCGGTATATGAACTCAGTCCCTGTGAGGTCTTCCCTGAAGTAGTGAAGCCCGAAGCCGGGGTGCACGCACTGTATTGGAATCCCTCCGATGAATTCCCTGTTCTCTATGAGGAGAACCCTCATCCCGAGCTCCTTTGATTTTATTGCCGCGGCAAGTCCCGCAGGCCCGCCGCCGATGACAACGACATCATATTCATTCTGCATTCTCCTTCACCTCCTCCCTCAGGAGGACCTTAACATCGCCGATGCCATACCCTGTCCCCTCCCCCTTCAGCGTGACCTTCCAGAGGGGAATCCCGGTTTCCCTGGAGATTATGTTTGCTATCCTTATCCTGCAGTACGAGCCCTGACATGTTCCGGACATGACGCCGCTCCTCATTTTGATGCCGTCGAGGCTTATCGTCTTTATTCCCATCCTCTTCATTCTGTGGATTATATTCACGATGTCCCCCTCGGTTATCGTGCGGCACATGCAGATGACTCTCCCGTAGGCGGGGTTCTCCCTTATGAGCTCTGCCTGCTTTTCTCTGGGAAGGACCTTAAACCAGAATGCTCTCCGGTAGGGGTTCCACTTGGACTTTCTGGTGAGTTTTATGTCCAGTTTCCCCTGAATTAACTCTTCAGCTATATACTGGGCTATTGCCGGTGCGGATGTGAGGCCGGGTGACCTTATGCCTGCGGCATTTATGAAGCCCCACGGATCATCGTAGGCCTCTATTATCCATCTGCCGTCAGGGGGCTCCGGTCTCAGGCCTGCAAACGTCCTTATAACCCTGTTCCTTGGCGGGAGCTCCTTCACCAGCTTCTGCGCCCACTCCCACACGAACTCAAGACCCTCTTTTGTTGTTGATGTGTCCTCCTTCGCCTCCTCGGGCAGATCCTGGGCGGTTGGTCCTATCATAAGCCCATTGTTCATCTCGGTGATGACGTAGACACCCTTGGTAATCGGGGTGGGCGTCTGATGCACTATCCTCGTCACCTTCGGCTCGGCATCATCATCAAAAACGAAATACTCTCCCTTTCTGGGATGTATCGTGAAGTAATCTATCCCTGCCATGGCCGAAATCCTGTCCGCGTAGAGGCCGGCGGCATTTATAACGAGGTCTGCCTCAAAAAACCCCCTGTTCGTCTCAACACCCTTAACTTCTCCATTCTCGATTTTTATTCCCCGGACCTCGGTTTCGGGATGGAATCTGACGCCGTTTTCAACGGCGTTCTCAACGATCGCCGGTGCCGCCATGGGAGATGACATCAGGCCTGCTGTGGGTGCCCAGAGCGCTCCCGCGGCGTTCGGGTTGACGTTGGGCTCAAGCTTGAGTAGCTCATCGTGGTCGACCAGCCTGACCCCCGGAACACCGTTCCGCCTGGCGAGCTCAAGGTAGTGCTCCGCAACCTTCATGTCCTCCTCTTCCACGGCAACCATGAGCTCTCCCGGCCATTTGGCGGGTATTCCCAGCTCCCTGGTCCACTGATACCAGAGCCTGTTGCCCCTAACGCAGAGCTTTGCTCTCAGCGGGTACTTATCAGGGTCATCCTCATGGCCCGGGTGTATTATTGCTGTATTTGCCTTGCTGACGCCCATTCCTGCGTCGGCATTTTTCT
>JALSON010000179.1 GCA_026986455.1 Thermococcaceae archaeon
CAAGGAAGGCAAGAGGGTCGACGGCAGAGGGCTTGAAGAATACAGGGATGTTGAGATAAAGACAAATGTGATCGAGAAGGCTGAGGGCTCGGCATGGGTCAGGCTCGGAAACACGCAGGTTCTCGTTGGAATCAAGGTTGACATGGGTGAGCCATTCCCCGACCTGCCCGAGAGAGGCGTTATGACGACCAACATAGAGCTCGTCCCGCTGGCTTCACCAACGTTTGAACCCGGGCCTCCGGATGAGAACGCCATAGAGCTCGCCCGTGTTGTGGACAGGGGAATCAGGGAGAGCCAGGCCGTTGAGCTTGAGAAGCTCGTTATTGTTCCCGGGAAGCTCGTCAGGGTAATATTCGTGGATGTGCATGTCCTTGACCATGACGGAAACCTTGTAGACGCTGCCGGAATCGGCGCCATAGCCGCACTGATGACGACGAAGATACCTAAGGTGCAGTACGATGAGGAGAGCGGGGAGGTTCAGGTTCTGGACGAATATGAGCCCCTCCCTGTCAGGAGAATACCCATACCAGTAACATTTGCAAAGATAGGGAGCACAATACTTGTCGACCCGAACCTTGAGGAAGAGCACGTCATGGACGGCAAGATAACGATAACCACGGATGAAAACGGCTACATATCCGCAGTTCAGAAGAGCGAAGGAGGAAGCTTCAAGCTTGAGGAGGTCATGTATGCCGTCGATGTTGCACTTAAAAAGGCGGAGGAAATCCGGGCCATCCTCCTCGATGCTGTGAAGGATTAACCCTTTTTGTTCTTTTATTCTGGCTGCTGCCCCTATGTTTTCAGAAAGAAATATAAACACCAATGTGCAAAATAATTCAGCATTATGGTTAACTGGGGGGAATGAGATGGGTCTGTTTGATAGCATTACGAAAAAGGAGAAGCCAAGGAAAAAACCTCTTACTCCTATTAAAAAGGAAGTTCAGGGCGGTGCTCACAGAACTGACGTTGATGTTATTCCTCTGGAGGAGGATGTTCTCGCCAAGGAGCTCGTAAAGCCTGAAATAAGACACATCAAGAAAATTGTGGTAACAAGCTATTCTGACCTTGAGCTGATCTCCGAGGAGCTCCAGAACGGCAACATAGTTCTCGTGGACTTAACACCCCTTGAGGCCAAACCTGAAGTCCTCGCAAAGGTTGCGGAGCAGATAAAGGGAATAGTCAGTGCGCTCGGGGGACAGGCGGCCAAGATATGCAAGTATGAGGTGAAGCTGCTCGTAACTCCCAACGACATCAAGATAGTTAGGTGATTCCTTTCTTTTTCTGAAGCTTTTTCTGGCAATGTGAACCATGCATTTATAAAGCATTGGCTTTTTCTATTCTTCGGTGGTGAAAGATGTCCGGAATTCAGGAGATTTCCCTTGGAGACTGTCCGATTTGCGGTGCTAAGAACAGCCTGAAGGCAATAAATCATGTTCATGAAATTCCCTACTTCGGGAAGGTCATGGAATCAACCATAATATGTGAAAAATGCGGTTACAGAAATGCGGATGTCATGATGCTTGAGGAGAGGGAGCCGAAGCTCTACACCGTAAAGGTTGAAGATGAGAGGGACCTCTTCATCAGGGTCGTGAGGAGCAAGAGCGGAACCATAGAGCTGGAGGAGATAGGGGTAAGGATAGAGCCCGGCCCTGCGGCTGAGGGCTTTATAACCAACATAGAGGGCGTCCTTGAGAGGGTGAGGGAGACCCTTCTGATGACGAGGGACTTCAAGGAACAGGACGGGGAGGAAGAGGCTGTCAGAAAGGTGGATGAGCTCCTGGCTTATATAGAGGATGTTAGGGGAGGCAGAAAATCTCTGACTGTGAGAATAATGGATCCCTTCGGCAACAGCGCACTTATAGGTGAGAAGGTGAAGAGCAGGCTTCTGACAAAGGAGGAAATCAAAAAGCTCAGCACGGGGCCGTATATAGTTTATGAGCCTGAGGAGGGCTAAACTGCCTCGGTTATCCCCCTAAAGGTAAATTGCCTCTCTGCCCATAAGCTCTCCTATCAGATTTCTAACCCATGTTTTTCTTGTCCTGCTTGAAAGGTGTATTATCCCCTCAACACGAACCCCGTATTTCTCCTTCATGTAATCCCTCGTTACGGGCTCCCTGAAGAGGAAAGGTCTCTCTATCGTGAAGGCATAGCCCGTGTCCCTGATATATTCCAGAAGCCATTTCTTTCCCCTTTCCTCGCCGTGGACAAACGCCAGCCCGCTCCTCTCCTTTGTCAGCTCCCAGAGAGTCTCCACATCGGCCTCTATTACCTCACCCACCTCAAAGCCACCTGCTATTGTCCCCCTCTGCGTCAGTGTGTGCTCTTCGCTTAAGCCCAGCCTTCTCATGGTCTCCCTGAGGGTGTGGGGGTTTCCTCTGGCAATGTATAGAAAGACAGTGTCCCCCTCGCTGAAGGCCCTGGCCTTTCTAATTTCAACGGATTTTAAGCCCCTGAATATGAGCTCTCCGTAGACCTGATGGAGGGCTATGATGTGCTCCATGGCTTCACCGGCTGAGATAAATCCGGCGGGATTATAAATTTTTAGTTTTTAGTTGGGCGTGTCTAAGATTGGTGATGTTTGTATGATTGAGGGGTAAACTTTTCAGAAGATGAACCCTAACGATGCAAAACTTCAGGTATGCCACCATACCAGATGAAACAACCCCAGCTTTCAGACACACCCAGTTTTAATTTCAGTTTCTGGGTTTAAGGTCTGGATGCCGGTAGATAGCCCGATTCAAATTTTAATTTTAGATGCCCTGATAATATCGCTAACAACACCGCTGGCAGTCTCTTTTAATCCCGCTCCGGCCCCTCTAAGGAGCAGCTCTCCGAGGAGATCAGTTTTTATAACTGCCGCGTTCTGTGTTTCAGCAACCGCCAGCGGGCTGTTTCTGGGGATTTCCCTGGGCTCCACAATTACATTCCCTTTCTCAATTTTCGCCACGAGTCTTATTGTGTTCCCCCGCCCTCTGGCTTCCATAACCTCCCTGCGGGTTATACCTCCTATTCCCTTGAGAATGACATCCTCGAAGGTTATGGGTTCAAAAGCAACACAGTGGAGGATTGTCGCCTTGTAACCTGCATCCACGCCATTGATGTCCCCTGACGGGTCTCTCTCCGCTATGCCGAGTTCCTGTGCTTTTCTGAGTGCTTCCTCAAAACTTTCGCCCCGCTCCATCCGGCTGAGGATGAACGTGGTCGTCCCGTTGAATACCCCCTCTATCCTCTCTATGCGGTCTCCCTTCAGCGCCTCCTGGAGGAGGGTTATTATCGGCGTCCCGGCCATTACGGTTGCCTCGAATTTATAGCTGAGCCCCCTCCTGTTTGCCTCACGCATCAGCTCCCTGTAGTGGAAGGCCAGGGGAGGCTTGTTTGATGTCACGATGCTTCTCCCTTCTCTCAGGGCCTGCAGGTGCCAGACATGGGCGTTAAGGTCGTTTGTAACGTCTATGACAATATCGCTCTCAACCTCCCTGACGACATCAATCGGCTTTAGATCAAAGACCTCGTAATCGTTGGTCCATTTTGAGAGGGAGCCGAAGTTTTCCTTTACAATGAGAGCCTCTCTCAGGTCTATCTCCTCGTCCCATACGGTTGCGGAAGAATCGGTTATGCTGACGGTTTTAAACTCTATCCCGTATCTCTCTTTAAAAAACTGCTTTTTATCCAGCAGAACCCTCGCAACGCTCCTGCCGACATTCCCAAAACCGATAAAAGATAGGGAGAGGGTTTTCATCTTCTGTTCACTATGACCTTTATCAGATCCATGTCCCTTACTATTCCGACGAGGTCGCCTTCCCCTCTGATTACGGGTAGCTGCTCTATGTGGTATTTTGACATCTTCTGGGCAACCTCATATATGCTCATGTGGGGCGTTGCTATTATCAGGTCGGGGTTCATTATGGCCTCCACAGGTTTCTTGGGCAGCTGGAGTTCCGCTTTCTCAAAGAGAAGTGTTGGATTGCTTTCAAGTATCCACTCCTCCTCGCTCGATGCTGACAATGCCGTGCTCTTCATGACCCTCACAATCTCGCTGTCCTTCAGGAGGTCGGTCTCATCAACCATGCCCACGAGATTTCCATCGTCATCTATGACAGGAATCGCCATTGCATTGCATAGCAGCAGGGCTTTCAGTGCGGCCTTGAGCGGCGTTCCCTTCCATATCACACCCACATTCCTCTGGTAGTAATCCTCTATGGTGATGCCCTTCATCTTCTCATTCTTTGCGAGATAACGCCGTATTATGTCCCCAACCGTCAGGATTCCAACGACCCTCTTCTCCTCGTCAACGACAACTACCCGTCTGTAGTCCATTTCGAGCATCGTTCTAACAGCTTTTTTCAGATCATCATCAGGTTTCACCAGGGGCACATCCCTTTTAACCAGCATGGCAAGCTGATCCTCATCAGGATTGACGAGAAGCCGTTTTATACTTATTATCCCGACAAGCTCCCTGGTTTTTCTGTTTATTACAGGGAAAGACCTCACCTTATACTTCTTAAAGACCTCAAGGGCATAGCTCCTCGTTGCGGGCAGCTCCACAACCACAGGGTCACGGGTCATCAGTGTCTTAACCTTCACTTTCACCACCGTCCTAAACTAAACTGCACTCATAGTATTTAAGCTTTTCAGACGGCAGGGCATGTCTAAAAGTTGGGATTGTTTCGTGAGTGCTTGAAGTCTTTTGCCTGTTTCGGTGCATCTTCCAGCGACTTTACTCTCGAAACCATACAAATATCGATAGTTTTAGACATGCCCCGGGCGGGCCTTGGGGTAGCCCGATAATGCTCAGGTTTAAAAATATAAACATGGAGATGGGCCAAAAATGAATCCGGATCAGCCAAGGGCTGAAAGTAAAACCCCTGCCGCCACTGCGGTTCCGATAACCCCGGCAACGTTCGGGCCCATCGCGTGCATGAGGATGAAGTTCCCCGGATCCTCATCGCTGGCCATCTTCTGCACCACTCTTGCGCTCATTGGCACGGCCGAAACTCCAGCCGCTCCTATCATCGGGTTTATCTTGCCGCCGCTGAGCTTCATCATGACCTTTCCGAGCAGCACACCTCCCGCAGTGGCTGTTGCAAAGGCCACTATGCCGAGGGCCAGGATTTCGAGGGTCTGGAGCTTCAGGAAGTAGTCTGCCCTCATAGTTGAGCCCACACCGAGGCCGAGGAATATTGTGACGATGTTCATCAGCTCCTCCCTCGCCGCCTTGCTCAGCCTCTCAACGACACCGCTTTCCCTGAAGAGGTTTCCTATCATGAGCATGCCGACCAGCGGGGCTGCCGAGGGAACCAGGAGGCCTATGATTATCATCGCCGCTATCGGGAAGAGTATCTTCTCCCTCTTTGAAACAGGCCTGAGCTGCTCCATTCTGATTTTCCTCTCCTCCCTGCTGGTCAGGGCATTAATGACAGGAGGCTGGATGAGGGGGACGAGGCTCATGTAGGAGTATGCCGAAACGGCTGTAGCCGGCAGTATTTCGGGGGCGAGCTTTGTCGTCAGGTAAATCGTCGTCGGACCGTCGGCGCCGCCGATAATTCCTATTGATGCGGCCTGCGGGAGCGTGAAGCCAAGCAATACCGCTGTTAGCATTGCGATAAAAACACCGATCTGGGCAGCGGCTCCGAGCAAAGCCGTCTTCGGGTCTGCGATCATGGGCCCGAAGTCTGTCATGGCCCCAAGTCCGAAGAATATCAGCAGAGGAACGATTTCGGTTGAGATAAGGTATCTGTAAATCAGGTCAAAGAGTCCCGGAGAAACCCCCTGAGGAATTGGGCCCACCATGGGCCAGTTGACCAGGTGGGAGTTGGGAATGTTGACGAGAACGGCGCTTATGCCGATTGGGAGGAGCAGGAGGGGCTCCATCTCATATTTAACCGCGAGATAAACCAGTGTCAGGCCCACAATTATCATTATGATGTTTCCGGGTGTCAGGTTCAGCAGCCCCATGCCTCTGAAGAATTCGATGACCGCCTGTTCCAGTCCTGTCATGGTTATCACCCGATTTCTATGAGTGGTTGTCCTGTGTCTACGGTGTCGCCTTCTTTTATGAGGATTTTCTTTATGGTGCCGTTTTTTGGTGAGGGTATTTCGTTTTCCATTTTCATTGCTTCGAGGGTTAGTAGTGTTTGTCCTGTTTTTACTTCTTCTCCTTCTTTCACGAGTATTTTCAGAATTTTCCCGGGCATTGGGGAAGTCACAACACCCTCCCCCGCCACCGGAGCAGCAGGCGAAGCAGGAGCAACAGGAACGGAAGAAACAGGCCCTGAAGACGCTGAAACCCCAACCTGTGCCTGAACGGGCACTTCAACAGCATTCAACGGAATTCCCAGATCCTGGGCTTTAACCTCGTAGCTTTCTCCATCAAAGGTTACCCTGAACTTCCCGGGGCTGAGCTCTTCAACATCAACCTCATATTCAATTCCATCAACGATGACTCTGACCTTTGCCATTTTACCACTCTCCCATCTCATAATTAAAGTTTTCAACCTCCTCCATCTGGCTGTGGAGTCCGTACAAACGCCATGCATCCGAGGGCTTCCTCTTAAATGGCAGGGGCCTCAGCTGGGCGGCTTTCTCGGCGGTGTATGCGAGAACGGCAGCCGTGATAACCGCCACCTTTCTGGGTTCCAGCTTCGGTTTTTCCTCAATACCCTTCTCTGCCTTAACCTCCTCGGCTGGAATCGGCTTTTCCTCCCTCTCCACGAGGCTAACCTCAAGCTTTCCGATTGCATACATGGCTATTGATAGTATTATGAGAACTCCGAAAACCACGCTAACGCCCAAAATGGTAATGTAGAGACCCTCCATGAAGGCTGCCATTGAAATCATTTCCCACACCTCACAGTGGAATATTGCCGTGCTTCTTCGGAGGCAGCTTGACCCTTTTGCTTTCCATGGCCTCAAGGGCGAGGATTATCTTTGCCCTCGTCTCTGCAGGGTCTATAACATCATCGATGTATCCCCTGCTCGCTGCCACATACGGGTTTGCAAACCTCTCCCTGTACTCCTGAATCTTCTGCTTCCTGACCTCCCCCGGATTTTCTGCCTTCGCTATCTCCTTCCTGAAGATGATGTTTGCAGCCCCCTCAGGCCCCATCACTGCAATCTCTGCTGTTGGCCATGCAAACACAAAGTCTGCCCCGAGGTGCTTTGAGCCCATGGCCAGATAGGCCCCTCCGTAGGCCTTTCTCAGGATTACGGTAACCATTGGAACCGTTGTCTCGGCATAGGCGTAGAGAACCTTTGCACCGTGTCTTATTATTCCCCCGTACTCCTGCTGAACGCCGGGCAGGTAGCCGGGAACATCGACCAGTGTAACTATCGGGATGTTGAACGCGTCGCATGTCCTCACGAAGCGGGCTATCTTGTCAGAGCTATCGATATCGAGAACCCCTGCGAGGTGAATCGGGTTGTTTGCCACTATGCCAACCGTCTGGCCGTTCATTCTCCCGAAGCCGACGACGGCGTTGGGGGCATAGTACGGCAGTATCTCAAGGAAGTCGGGATTTCCGTTTGCGTCCCTGTCCACAATCTCATAGATGACCTGCCTTACATCGTAACCTTTGTTTGGATCATCCGGAACGATGCTGTACAGCCCCTCGGTCTTCCTGAACGGCAAATCGTTCGTTTTAACCCTCGGTGGCTTCTCCATGTTGTTGGACGGCAGATAGCCCACGAGCCTTCTGATGAGTGCTATAACCTCCTCGTCGCTTTTGCCCATGAGGTGTGCCTGACCGCTCTTTTGAGCATGAACCATTCCACCTCCAAGCTGGCTCGGGGAGACCTCAACGCCCGTGACAGCCTTGACCACCTGGGGCCCTGTGATGAACATGAATGTTGCGGGATTGTCCACCATGAGAATGAAATCGCCTATTGCGGGGCTGTAGACGGCTCCTCCAGCGCAGGGGCCCATAATGGCTGTAATCTGAGGAACAACACCGCTCAGGATTGTGTTCATCTTGAATATCTCGCCGTATCCCTTAAGCGAGTCAACTCCCTCCTGTATCCTCGCCCCTCCGGAGTCGTTGATGCCTATTACGGGGGCTCCTGCCTCCAGCGCCAGCTCCATAACACGCTTTATCTTTGCGGCGTGCATTTCACCGAGTGACCCACCCATCACTGTGAAGTCCTGAGAATAGACAAAGACGAGCCTCCCATCTATGGTGCCGTAGCCTGTGATAACACCGTCGGCGGGCAGCTCCATTCTGTCGAGGCCGAAGTCCATGTTTCTGTGCTGGATGAACATTCCTATCTCCACGAAACTTCCCGGGTCGAGAAGCTTCTCTATTCTCTCTCTGGCCGTTAGCTTGCCCTTATCATGCTGCTTCTGGATTCTTGCCTCCCCACCCATCTGAAGAATCCTCTCTTTCTTCTCATAGAGCTCTTCAACCTTCTCCTCCATGCTCATAAGAACTCCTCCTTTTAATATGGCATGAACTTGAAGGTTTGTCGTTTGTAAAGTTTAAAAGGGTTTCCATGGCCCCGGGCTGGCCAGAAGAATACAAATGAGCATTAAAAAATTAAAACCGAAGTGCTCAGAGATGGGCTATCGGCGTCTCGGCACCGCAGGCCTCGCACTTGAGGAAGTGGAATCTTCCCTTCTTGAGAATCTTTGTATCGGGTGAGCCGCATACCGGGCAGATAACATACTCCTTGATGTACTTCTTCATCTTGTTTGCTATCAGGTATGGGGTGAAGCGGCCCTGGAGAACCACCCTCCTGCCCTCAAGAGTTCCTGCGGTTGCAACCTCCCTGAGGATGAATTTCAGCAGGTGGTTGGGGTCTCTGTTCAATGCGTCTGCTATGTCCTTGAAGTTCTCGATCAGCGTCTTGTTGCCCTCGATGTTGACTATTGCAGCGGGCACCTCAAATCTGGATGTGTGGTGCTTCACATTCTCCGGCAGCTCCTCATACGCTTTATCGAGTAAAGCCTCATAATCGTAAAAGTCAACCTCATCCATTTCAACACCTCCATGTCACATACTCCTAACCCATTTATAATCTTTGGCCTCAGCCAGGGGTGTCCAAAACCGTTGATATTTGTATGGGCAGGGAGTAAAGTCTTTGGAAGGTGCACTCAAATAAGCAAAAACCCCAAACATGACACCTACCATATGGGGACAATCCCAACTTTTAGACACGCCTGCATCAGCCCACTATCTTGTAGTAGCCGTTCCTCGGTTCATAAATCCTTGAGTTGGCAATCAGCTCCTCTATAAGCTTCCTTGCCTCCTGTTTGCTGATTCCTGCCTTTCCTGCCTCCTGAAGGATGTCGTCGGCTGGTGCTCCGTAGTCCGTCGAATCCTGAAGCTTCTCTATAATCTCAAGCAGCCTGTCAATCTTGTTTATCTTCCTTGAGGACTTCCCGACTTCGAGGATTGAGATGTCCATTATGCCCTCCTCATCGATGGCTATCTTCTTCAGGGTCTCCTCCATAATTCTTATGGCCTCCCTGGCGTCGTGCCTCGTTACTATCTCGCTCAATCTCATCCTTGCGTGGGCCTCACTCAGGCGGATTAAGGCCTCAAGCTGTCTCGCCGTTATTGGGATGGGCTTGACGCCCTCAGTTTCACTTCCTCCCCCGATCCTCTTCCTCATCTTCACGTAGTATCTCTCAAGCTCCTCCATGGCCTCCCTTGTGAGCACGGGATGTATGTTCTTCCTCGCGTAGGCGATGTACTTCTTGAGGAGATCATAGGGCACCTTGGGCGTAACGGCCTCGCTTTCGCCCTTTCTCACCTTGAGGATGTGGCGGGCTATTTCACCGTCCACCCTTTCATCGGGTTCGTCGAGGAGGAGGAATATCAGGTCAAATCTGCTGAGCAGAGTTGGCGGTAAATCCAGCTGCTCCGGCAGTGGCTTGTGCCTGTTGAAACGGCCGTATTTTGGATTTGCGGCGGCTATAACCGTGGTTCTCGCATTTAGAGTTGCCGTAATGCCTGCCTTGGCTATGCTTATGGAGTTGTGGAGGACGAGGCCGTGGGAAACGAACAGGCCGTAGGGCTCAACCGTTACATCATAGGCCCATTTCCAGCGGTCGTTTGGAATTGTTCTTGCAGATTTTACAGTGAGGAAGTTTATGTTGGAGTCTAAAAACTCCCTGACTTCCCGGATGGCGTCCCTTATCTCCCTTGCCCTTGCACTTATTTCACCCTGAACGATGCTCACCGCAATCGGCTCGCCCTCCCTGATCCTCCTTTCAAGCGTTGAAACGCTCATCCCGTACTTGAATGAAACCCTTGACTTGGAGAGGTACCTCAGAGCCTCCGCAGGTTCCCTCTCGGCCAGCTCTTCAGCCATCCGGGCGTGGCTTTCGAGCTTCTCGATGACCTCCCTGATGTATGACTCTGAGACAACAGGCTTCCTCATGATATATGGGCCCTCCCTCTTGAACTTCAGTCCCCTCCCTGCCCTGAAGAGCTTTTTGAGAAGGTCTGCGGGCAGCTTTCTCTCATCGGGAACCACCTCGTAGTAGTTCGGCCCCCTCCGTATCTTTGAGACCACTCCCCTTGAGTAAAGGACATCCTGGTATGCCCGGGCTCTGTCCTGGGATTTAAATCTGCCTCCTCCTTCCGCAGGGAGTTCGATGGGATATCTCGCAACCCCCAGTACAATGCTGCCCTCTTCAATTTTTCCTGCCGGCTTTTCCACAATCCTCCCGTTCTCCCACACCATGATTGGATGCTCCGGTGTAACCAGAATCTCCCTGCCATTGGAGAACTTTATGTGTATAAACTTCTCCGGGGCTTTATGCCTGCTCACGCGGGATACCTTTGCCTTCACCACATCCTTCCTCTCAAGGTCATAGGCGAGGATATGGAGGTCATCAACGGGCAGAATCTCGGTATCTATGCCTTTTATGACCCTTTCACGGTTCCTCTCGATGAGGGAATCAACAAGCTCGCCTATCCTGACCTTTCTCCCGTCCGCGAGGAGGAGTTCGAAGTCGTGGTGGTAGCTCTGCTGTTCAAGGGCTTCGTGTATTGCACTCCTATCCCTCTCGCTCATCTTATCGAATTCATCTATGCAGTTGTGAACGATTATCCCATCGGCCAGGAAGTTATGATTTCCGGGAACATAGATGTCGTAAACGTAGCCCTCGTATGGGATGTGCTCGATAGAGACGATTTCATCTGGGTGGGGCTTAAGCTCCTCATTGAGCCCGATAACACTTTCGCCCACCCTGAACTTTTCGGCTTCTCTCCATTCAAGTGTATCGCCATCTACGAGGAAATGATCAGGAGTTAAAGTTATCTCGTTGCCGGAGCGGAGTTTGATCTTTAAAAGTTCGCCCTTCCAGGGCTTTCTCCTGACTATGGTTGCCGGCGATATTTCCGTCTTCATGCTTTTGAGGTTTAAGGATGTAACCCGGATTGTCTTTTCTTG
>JALSON010000180.1 GCA_026986455.1 Thermococcaceae archaeon
GCCCCAACAAGCAGGAAAAGCCCAAGTAATGGGCCAAGAACCTTCAAGCCCGTAAGTGGTTCAGGGGACATATATTCACACTCCCAACAAAACCTATCTCGCAGAAAAGGAAAGCGGGACAGGTTTCTTGTTTGAATGTTACGCATTCTTGGGTAATAAGACTTTCGGAAAATAAAATTTGGAACAGTAGAATTGCAAACAAAAAACATCCAGAAAATATAAAAACCGCGGAATTATCTCGCCTTCTCAGCATGAGGGCGGGAATTATGGCAAAGAGCACCAGTATTCGGGCCTGCACGTGAAGTTAAAGGATACTCCCCACCTTCTGTGGAGGATTTCTGAGATGGAGTGTAGGTCTCTTCTGGACTTGCTGTACCTGAAGCTGAAGGCTCTGAGGATGTCACCTCTGATGTTGATGTTGGTATGGTCGAGGAGGACGTTGAAGTTTCAGGAGAAGCCGTCTCTGAGGTTTCAGCAGCTGAAATACCTTTGAGGGAAACCTTCGCGAGATAAACCTTCTCGTTCGCGGCTCCAGCTACTACTACAGCATCACCGTCCCTCGCCGCCGGTGGCTTTTGTTATGGTGTTCCACTCTATCCCCCAGGTTAACTTTGTGTTGTTCCGCACCATGTTCCCATTTTTGTCGAGAACTGCAATGAAGGGATACACCGCGTCGTCCTGATACAGGGTTCCAGCTAAGGCGTAGCCCTTATCTACGGGCTCAACTGACCTGAAAAGGGCATGGGAGAACAATCTACCAGCTGTGAATATAATTTTTTGGGTGGTTGCATGGTTGAAGAATTTACCTATCCGAAGGCGAGTGTGCTTTTTGCAATCCTGGTTCTTGAGGTGACTTTGGCTATCGGGGAAGGGAAAATGAGGAGGAGAGAATGGAGCGCATAATTCAGGGGCCGGGCGGTGCGGAATAAATGGAAGTCAGCCGTTAAATACGGCTATCTCCTTCCCGTTCGGGTCAAGAACATGCAGCATTACCTTTCCTTCAAGCCTCGAACTCAAATCCGATGCCATCTTTTTGTATATCTCCTCGTTGCTGCTTCCAATCTCCTCACGGCTTCTAAATGCGCTCATTGCCTTAACGTGATACACATCGCTCTTCTCAAGGATTATGTCCCATGAGCCGCTCCCGACGAGGGACACCGCATAATTGAGCACCTTTTGAGCGTCCTCCTTGCCGGTCCCGGAGTACCAGACGTAGATGTCGCCCGAATTCACGTATGAATACTTGCTCTCCGCTGATTCCAGGACGTTTCTTTCATCGTCGAGGATCTGAAGCGTCACATGTGCCCCTCCAAAAACATCCTGCGACATTTCGGATGCAATCATGGGAAGGTAGAACTTCAGGAAGTCCTCTATCTCGTCGGCGCTTTTGTATGTGCTCGTTAGCCCGACCGTGTATGCTCCATCGCTCTTCTTCAGGTAGACGTCCATCTCCTTCTCGGGGTTGATGACGTCCCTCACAAATCCTATGGTTGCCTTGGCCTCCGAAAGGGATGCATCGCCCGAATAATGTACGGTTATGCCGTTCAGCGTTAAGCTCTTCTCCACTGTGGCGGTGGTTTTCACATCCGGGCTCTCACACCCGCTCACCAGCACCACAAAGCCCATCAGAAGAAGGGCTATCAAAATCTTTACATTTTTCACATCTTTCATTTTCTTCACCTTTCACCCAGGTTTCTGTACCTGATTACAGCCCTGTGATTGCAGTCTCCGAGCTTCTCGTGGGAGAGGATTTCAAATGCGGTATATGTGCCGTCTGAGTTTTTGTTGATGTAAACGTGGCCAGTTTTCACCTCCCCGCTCACCTCGTTCGTGGGGTAGCCTGATGCAGGGATGTCGCTGGAGGTGAGGTTCTCAAGGCTTTTCTCGCCGATGTCTATGTAGTGCCCGATAACCGCGGCATAATCAACGCACCACGGCTCAAGCCCTATATCAATCTCATTCCAGTTTCCGCCTGCTTTTATCTCACCCGTTGAGAACTTTATTGCCATCTCATCCGGCGTCTTTAGTGTTGCCTCTTTTATATCCCCAATGCTCATCCCGGAAGCATCCGAGGAGGCCGTCCCCCCGGAACCGTTGAATGAGTCGTAGCATGCCTTTGCATCGAGATACTTTGCGTACGCCTCCTCAAGGACTTCCTGACTTGCGTTTGCCTGCTGGAGTGATGTAACATTGTTGTATGCCCTAACGAAGAGCTTGTATGCCTCTTCCTTGGTTGGGGGGCATGCAGAGGTTCCGTTCGACGGCGGGGCAAAATTCGTTCCCTCCTGAAACTCGTCAAAGGTTCCATCGAAGTTGTAGTCGTGGAGGTCTGGCTTTCCGTCGAAGTCTATATCGCGCTCGTCTATTGTCCCATCGGAGTTTATGTCCCATGCATCCACCTTTCCGTCCCCGTTGGTGTCGTAGAGGTCGGGAATGCCATCGCCGGTAACGTCCCAGGCATAGCTCTCCACGCCGTTGAGGGCTGTTTTCCAGGTATCTGTCCTGCCGTTGTAGTCCTCATCCAGGTAGGCGGTGTCGTAGTTCCCGTCTCCCGTGGTGTCGAGATAGATAGCGTCGATTTTTCCATCCTTATTCCTGTCCGCAAAGATTATGTAGGTTGAGTTCACGCGGATGGCGTCGATGCCGTCCCCTATGTATATGTCGGGGCTTCCATTGCCATCAGCATCTTTCCATCCCTTTTCCTGAACTCCAGCTCCGCTCTGCCCCTTTTCAGGGGCTCTGATGTTCTTGGCGTTGTCAATTATGTTATCGATGACCCTTGGGTTGGAGTAGTAGATGTAGCCGGCGGCGAGCAAAAGGAGAACCAGGAGTATCGCCGTTCCTTTACCCATTTTTG
>JALSON010000181.1 GCA_026986455.1 Thermococcaceae archaeon
GGCGAGTTTGGCAACGTCAATTATGCTCCCCCCTCCGACCGCTATGATCCAGCCCGCACCTTCCTCCCTGATTTTCCGCTCAACCCTCACAACTTCCTCCATGCTTGCTTCCTTTATGAGAACTCCCCTGACATCGAACTCCCTCTTCAGGTTTTCCTCCACCTCTCTACCCGCGATTTCTCTCGTTTTCGGCCCGTAGAGAATCAGAGCTTTTTCAGGCAATTTAAGCCGTCTGGCAACATTCAGCACTTCACCCTTCAAGTCCTCTCCGAGAAGAACTTCCCTCGGCAGTTCCATTAAATGCATGGCTCCCATCACCTCTTCCCCTTAACCAAATCCCTCTGTATTATCTTTTCCTCAGGCGTGCTTCCATCAGGCCTATCTCCGTTATAATGCATGAGCATCACCCACAGGCTTAACTTTTATACGGAAAGAAAAGCTTTAAGACTATCGGAACTATTCAGTGTGGTGGTACGATGAGCATCTGGCAGTGGTTTTACGAATATTTCATCAAACCGATACAGGCCAACGAGGGATACAATATCGTGAATACCCTCACCTACGCCGTGATCCTTGGCATCATGGCAATTCTGCTCTACAGAAGGCTGAAGAAGATTGGAATTAAATTTGACGAGAGATTCTTCAAAGCTCTAATCCCCTACATAATCCTCGGCCCGCTCACAAGGGCTATGACAGATGCCCTTATCTATCCGAGAACATACCTCACGGTAACCCCCGGGATATACTTCGTCATAGCCGCAATTGCCCTTACCTCGCTTTACATCGTGTGGAGAAACTGCGGGAGCGGGGAAAAGTTCTATCCCCTGTACAGGGACATAGGCTGGCTGCTCGTTGGACTCGATGTTTTTATCCTCCTGCTCAATCTGGGTAAGGTGCATTTTGTATGGAAGACACTTTATTACTTTGTCCCGGCAGTTATAGTTGCGGAATCGTTCATCTGGGTTCTCTCAAGGAAATTCGCTCTAATCAGAGATAACAGCCTGCTTTTCTATGCGCACTTTTATGACGCCACCAGCACGTTTGTGGGCATACAGTTTATGGGCTACTGGGAGCAGCACGTCCTTGCCAGGTTTCTCATAGAGCACACCGGAACCGCAGCGAGCATGTATGCCCTAAAATTCGCCGTGATATTCCTCGTGGTTTACCTGCTTGAGCAGGTCATTGAAAGCGAGGAGGAAAGGGAGATGGCAAACTTCATGAAGATGGTTATATTTATCCTCGGCTTCGCCCCGGGGACGAGAAATCTTTTGAGAATGCTCATGGGGGCCTGAAAATGAAAATGGAGTGGAATGAAATTGCTCTGGGCATGGCGAAGGAGGTCGAGAGACAGGTCATGCCCATTTTCGGCACGGCAAAAGCCGGCCAGAGAGTTGGGATGAATGTGAGTGGAGATGTAACGAAATTCGTGGATAAGGTGGCAGAGGACATAGTTCTGGGTTATCTCTCCCCCCTGAATATCAACATAGTGAGCGAGGAGGTTGGAAACATAGACAGGGGAAGCGAATACACCGCCATCATAGACCCCATAGATGGCTCTTACAACTTCGCTGCCGGAATACCGATATTCGCCTTCAGCTTTGCCGTGTTTAAGAACGAGAAGCCAGTATATGCCATGATATACGAGTTTGCAACGAAAAGCGTTTATGAGGGAATTCCCGGGGAAGGGGCGTATATGAACAGCAATCCAACCCATGTCAGAAAGCCTGTCAGGGGAAAAGAAGCTTTGAGCTTCTACACCCGTGGCAGAGGATACGGAATAATACGGAGGGTCAAGAGGGTCAGGGTGCTTGGAGCCGTGGCTGTGGAGCTAACATATCTTGCAAAGGGTGCCCTTGACGGTGTTCTCGACATAAGGAACTATGTGAGGCCCACGGATATAGCGGCCGGCGTTATAATAGCGAGGGAAGCCGGTGCCATTGTGACAGATGAAAATGGGGAAGAGCTCAGGCTTGACTTTAATGCCGCCGAGAAAACCAACATAATAGCAGTTAACGATAGATACCTGCTGGATTTAATCCTTGAGGAGTTGGGGAAGAAGTGAAGCACGGAAGGATAACTTCAGTCCTTGTGGCTCTGAACATCGCCATGTATCTGCTTGAGGTCTTTATGAGCGGAAGCTTTGTATGGATAAACACAGCTGTGCTCGCAAAACTGGGTCAGGTAAATTACTATGTCCTCCACGGGGCATGGTGGCAGCTCATAACCGCCATGTTCGTCCATGTGGGAATCCTCCATATAGCCCTCAACATGTTCTTCCTCTACCAGCTCGGCTCGCAGCTGGAGAACCTCTTCGGAGGGAAAGTCCTCCTCATTACATATCTGATTTCGGGACTTGCGGGCAATCTGCTCACCCTGCTGTTCCTGCCGCCCTATACGATAAGCGCAGGTGCGAGCGGAGCCGTCTTCGGGGTTGTCGGAGTGCTCATAATGGCCACGGGCATAATGGGAGGCAACATGGCGGCTGCAGTTTTAAACGCCTTCATCCTATTCGCAATCAACAGCATATTTCCCGGTGTGAATGCGTATGCGCACCTCGGGGGTTTGCTCACGGGCAGCGTAATAGGTCTCTACGAGGGAAAAGAGCTGAAGAGGAAGATGTTCGAGAGGATGTATGCAGGATTATAATTATGTTTATTTGCTGGAGGGTTGCTAATTTCCTCAGACCATGGCAACGAAAGATTTAAAAATGGGCTTTGAAAGGTATAAGCGGGTCTGCCGGGGTAGCTCAGCCTGGTCAGAGCGCTCGGCTCATAGGGCCGCTCCCCTTAGGGGGAGCCTGAGAAACCGAGAGGTCCGGGGTTCAAAGCCCCGCCCCGGCACCATAACAGCCC
>JALSON010000182.1 GCA_026986455.1 Thermococcaceae archaeon
CGAGTATATACTCAGGGATGGCTTTCCTGAGGGCTTCACGGTCCTCGTGGCCGGCGAGCCCGGGGCCGGGAAAACGATTTTCGGCGCCACATTTCTCTACAACGGGATGGCAAAATACGGCGAAAAAGCCATCTATATATCACTCGCGGAAACAAAGGAGGATTTCTATGAGGGAATGAAGGGCCTTGGAATGAATTTTGAGGAAATGGAGGAAAGGGGCCTCTTCAGGTTCGTTGACCTGATAACGCTAACGCCCGGGGCCGTGGAAAGGGAAATAGAGCTCATGATGACTGAGATACTATCCTTCCAGCCAAAGAGAATAGTCATTGATTCCATAAGCTCCTTTGCACAGCTCCTCGGTGCTGAAAAGACGAGAATGTTTATTCACACAACCCTCGGGAGGTTTATAAAATCCTTCGGAGCTGTCGCACTTCTTATAGCCGAGAAGCCGCTCGGGAGAAACGAGATTGGCTACGGTGTTGAGGAGTTCGTCGTTGATGGTGTTATCGTTCTGAAGTACCAGAGGCTCGGAGAGATAACCCACAGGATAATGGAAATCCCGAAGATGAGAAGGCGCTCCGTTGAAAAGGCCCAGTATGAGTATGTGATAACTGAAGACGGGATGCACTTCCTTGAGATTCCGAGGATAGACTGGGGAGAGGAGGAGGCATCGAGGGAGAAGGTGACAACCGGAATCCCCAAGCTGGATGAGCTCCTCGATGGAGGGGTTTACAGGGGTTCGGTTACCCTCATAGTAGGCATGACGGGAACAGGAAAAACAACCTTCGGGCTGCACTTTGCAATCGCCAATGCAATGGCGGGCAGGAAGGCTATCTATGTGGGCTTTGAAGAGCCGCCCGGACAGCTCCACCGCGCCGCAAAGGACTACGGCTTCCCCATCGACGAAGCCATGAACAGGCATCTCAAGCTCGTGGGCTGGGTTCCCGAGGCAATGAGCCCGGTTTATACGTTCATAAGGATAAAGCAGATAATAGAGGATGAAAAACCCGATGTTCTTGTAATAGACGGCCTGACCGCCCTGAGGGAGCACATGGATCCTGAGGAGCTTGCAAAGATGGTGCGCTACCTTGGACTCCTCATAAAGAAGCACCGGGTCGCGACATACATGACCCTCAATGCGGAAACCAGCTTCGAGGTTGTTCCCTACACGAAGGCCAGCACGCTCTCGGACAACATAATAGGCCTGCGTTATACAGCCGAAGACGGCACCATAAAGAGGTATCTGGCGATAATCAAGGCAAGGGGCTCAAATCATTCGAGGAAGATACACGAATATGAGATTACCTCAAAGGGGGTTGAGATATATGGATGAGGCCCAGAAAATAGTCGTCAAGGCTGTTGTTCACTCAGTGGAACAGGCCAACCCCACCCTCAGAACACTCCTTGAGCTGCACCTGAAGGGCACCACAGGGCAGGGCTTTGAGCTGGCCTATACAGACCCCACAAAGTTCAAGGAGGCAATTTCAAAGCTCTTCGGGGAGTACAGTGCGAGGCTGCTTGAGATGCTCATCATCAGCTATTTCAGGGAGAACCTCGGCATGAAGGGTGAGTTCAACAGCCTTGAGGAGCTTGTTAAGCATCTAAAAGAGGTCTATGGCTGAGCTCTGCCCAAGAACAGAGGGAATAACCAAGGGGGGATGGGTTAACCCAGCATATTTCCTATCCTGTTCCACAGTTTTTCTGCCAGCTCCCTCTTGCCCATTCTGGGGAGCTTTTCCGCAGCTTCCTTCGTGACCCAGAAAACCTCGTTCTCCTCGCTTCCAAAGGCCTCTGCGGTGTTTGCAATCACCGCATCGCTTCCTGCCTTTTCCATCTGCTCCCTCGCCCTTGTTATGAGCTCCTCTTCACTCACCCCATACTCCGCCTTGAAACCCACCAGAAGCACGCCGGGCTGTATCTCCTTCACCCTCCGGATTATCTTCGGTGTGGGCACCAGCTCAAGGGTGATGGCCTTTCCGCTCTTTATTTTCTCCTTTGCAGTAGTTTTTGGCCTAAAATCACTGACGGCAGCAGCTAAAATCACCACATCATATTTTTTGCCCATAAGCTCGTTCTCCATCGCGCTGAGCATCTCCTCAACGGTCTCCACCTCAATCTGATTCTCCACAAAGCTGGGCACACTGCCCCGGGTTTTGATTAATGTCACCTCCGCCCCCCTCAGCTCGGCCTCCTCCGCCATAGCAACCCCCATTTTTCCGGAGCTCCTGTTCGTGATGAACCTTATGGGGTCGATATACTCCCTCGTCGCCCCCGCGGTCACCAGAATCCTCCTGCCCTTCAAATCCTTCTCATGCAGCTTTTTGATGACGTGATAGACTATCTCATCAACGCCCGCAACTTTGGCCTTGCCCTCCTCAAAGCGCGGCCCTATGAACTCAACACCAAGCTTCCTGAGCTTCTCCATGTTTTCCTTTACAATTGGATGCTTATACATGCTTGAATGCATGGCAGGAGCTATCATTATTGGTGTGTGGGCGAAAGCCGTCGTTACAACGGTTGTTACGGGGGTATCATCAATACCGCAGGCTATCTTTGAAATGGTGTTTGCGGTTGCGGGGCACACCAGAATTAAATCCGCCCTGTTCTCATGCTCTCCGGCAAGTTCAACGTGCTCTATGAAGCCCGTTATCTCGGTGACGACAGGGTTCCCGGTTGCGAACTCCATTGCATAGGGATGGATTATTTTCCGGGCGCTTTCACTCATGACTGCATGAACCTCAGCTCCGTGCCTTATCAGCTCCCTCGCCAGCTTTACACATTCAACCGCCGCTATACTCCCGGGAATTGCCAGAACAATCTTCTTTCCAAGAAGCTTCCTGCTCTTGGTGGCATGAATCAGCTTAACATGGTGGAGCATTTTTAATCACCGGGGGGAGTTCTCCCAACCCATATATAATCTTATTTCCTCCCCATCAGCAGGTACCTGTCCACTATCTTCTTGGCCTCCTCATCCAGCTCGCCTCCTCCCATCATCCAGTTCTCACTAAGATAACCGTAGATTCTTATCGCCAGGGTTCTGTTCGTGATGTATGCATCATAGAGCTTGTAGTTGAGGGAGGCCTGCCTCGAAGAGAGCTTCATGACCTCCATTTTTAAAGCTTCCACATCCCCTCTATCGGCCAGGAACTCCTTCGCCTTTTTTAAATACTCCATTCTCTGCCCCTCCTGAGCCTCCTGTTTTCCTCCTTCAGGTTTTCCAGTATTTCCTTTAAAATCTCCTGGTCTCTCAGAGCCTCCCTGTATTTCCTTTCCATCAGGGCAACCTCCTTCCTCAGCTCGTCCCTCAGTTTGAGAAGCTCGGCAATCTCTTCCAGCTCACTCACGGCTATCAAACCCCATATAATAATGTATCAGCTCCTCTATTTCGGAATAATCCCTCTCCTCCTTTCCAAGCATCTTCCGGAGCCGTTTATTTTCGGCTATCAGCCCGGAAATCTGTATGGCGAGGTTCTGATTGTCCATGGCAATATAGTATGTCCTGAACTTCAGGGGCGACCACTTTCCCTCCAGATCATAAAGCTCCCGTTCAAGTCTGCCAATCTCCTTTTCAAGCTCCGTAAAGTCTGCGTTTTCCTCATCCTCGATAAAGCCCCCCAGGAGGATTATCCTCAGAACCCTGTCCTCTCTGAAGCCGTATTTTTCGCCGAGGCTCACTATTTTCTCATACACTTCATCCGGAATACCGAATGTAACCTTTCTCCATCCTGATTCAGGTCTCACCACGATCTTCATTCATCCTCACCCCAAGCTCACGCCTGAATTCTGCGTTTTCATGGCTCAGCTTGCACCTTATCTCAAAAAGGAGCTCCTTGTCCCGCTGCGCTTTTTTCTCAAACTCAATCAGCTCCCCATAGTGGTGCTTCATCTCCTCCAGCTTTCTTCTCAGCCTCTCCCTATGTTCAAGCAGATGGCGGAGTTTAAGTACCCTCAGCGTGTTTTCAAGCTTCTCCAGCTCATAAAACCTTTTTTCAAGCTCTCTCCTTTCCTGACGTATTCTCTGAAACTCTTCCCTGCTCACCCTAAGCTCTACTTCCAAAGATGCCACCCCTTATTCCGGGTTTTTTAGGGGTCTCCCCGAAGTTTATCTGCAGCGGGAGTCCTTTCAGGCTTTCAATTGCAAGAACAACAGCCTCGGCCTCCTTTTTTGTCGGCGCCTCAGTCGACCTGTAATCGAACTTATCAATAAACCTCTCGACCCTCTCACGTATTGTACTGAGCTTTTCTATCTGAATCTCCGTCAGCTTATCAGCATATGAGGGGTTTTCCCGTCCCAGCTCCTCCTTCAGCATCTCATAGTGTTTTTTGCACAGTATCGCTCCGGAGTTTTTATACACCGGGAGGAGCTCCTCGATTCTCCGGGAAAGGCCTGAGATTATGCTCCTCTCCTTCTCTTCGGCCCTCCTGCATAGAAAGCACTTGGAAACCTTAACCCTTCTTCCCTGCTCCAGACTCTCGATATAAACCGAGAGCATGTGGTCATATATGACCGCAACACCCAGTGCCCCTAAAAGGGGATCCGAGTATGCTATCTCCTTTAGCTTCCATGCATGGTAAGTGCAGAGCCCGAGGCTTTCTTTAAACTGATCCCTGACTGAGGGATTGTTTACATGCTCGTACAGTATGGTCGTTATCTCGCTCTTCTCATACTTCTGAAGGATGTTACACACCGGACAGCCGGGATTTTCAAGGGCCTCCTTAAGGTAGATTCCAATCAGATCCATCTCAACCACCAAAAATAGAACTAAAAGGTCAGGAGGTCATCCAGCGCTCTAAGGGCCCTGTATGTGTTCTGGAAGTTTGATATGCCCATTTCAAGGCTTCTCCTGAAGCCTCCGTTTGGATTCTGAAGGGATTTTAGGAATGAGATATGCCCCTTGATGTATCTCGGCCTGCTTCTGAGGAGCCTGAGACCTCTGAGGGCATAGAATGTGGGCTCAAGATAGGGGGGTAGCGAATAGGGAACCTCCGTAAAGCCGCCGTAAACCTCGCAGGAATCAAAGTGCCGCGTTCTGGGAACTTCATATCCCAGCGCATTCAGGCTGTAAATGGCCTGATACGTCATTGTCGTCGTTGCCTGTTTAACTCCAAATCCCTCTCCCTTCCGGAACCTCAGTATAAACTCCCGGATTCTCTCCTTCATTTCAGGGTCAATCCTGTAGTTCAGAGCCTTTAAAGCCCTTAAAACCCAGTAGGTGGCCTCCAGAGGCGTCGACGTTCCGAACTCCTCACTTCCACCGAGTCCCACAGCAAATTTCCCCTCAAGGGGATTGTACTTTGAGAATATCAGATCAAGCTTCTCCTCCGCCAGATCCCCTGCTCCGAGCAGAACCATCCCTTCAACCGCCATTGCCACCGCTACAACCGCAGTCTGCTTTCTGGCAGCACCGAAGAGGAACTGAGCTGTCTTTTCCTTCTCCGGAACCTCCAGCTCCAGCAGGTCATATATTTTCACAGCGTAGTATGTGTCATTGATGTTCGTCTCATCTAGGAGTGTGACAAAGCAGTATCCCCCATCCTCATGCCGTCTCTCTCCGATATACCGAATAACGGCATTAGCATTAACATATTTTCCAATCTCATAGAGCTTCGAGCCCATTCTACCGCCTCCCGAAGGTTGTAGAACAGGCGTCATTAGCCCCTGCGGGCAGTTCAGGCTCGAAGCCTGGGCGGACGCCATCGCCCTATAACCACTACAAAAGCCACTTAAAAACCTTTATGGTTCAATGGCCTAACGGAGATTGGGCTTAAAATATGTATTTGCCCGTGCCCGGCGGCACCCATGAATAGAACAAAAAATTAATAACTCCGTTTTTGCCCACTTAGTGTGAGGGGTTAAATGCAGTTCATAGAGGCAACGTACGTGGGAAACTTCATAGACAAACAGATGCTGTTTGACGTTTTTGACGAGGTTAACAGATATTTCACCGAGAACAACATAGATGTCAGGCTTGTTTATATCGGCCCGCTGAAGCTCGCTCCCGGGTATCTTGTCAGCATAAAGACTTCAAACGGCACTCTGAGGGCATATCCTCTGGAAGCCCTAATAGAAACCCTGTATTCCCGGCTTCTTCAGGACATTAAGGAACTGATAGAGCAGCGGGAAGGCGATGATACTGGGATTATAATGAACAAAATCCTTGCGCTCACGACATTCCCGCTGATTTCAAGGAATCCCTACTTCGATTTCTATGAAAAGTTCCTTGGATACCATGAAACCATAACAAATCTCAGGATTATGATACTGTCAACCGAGCCCTTCTACTCAGAAGACATTGAAAACTTCAAAATGCGCCTCTTTAAGGGCGTTCTTCATGAGATAGGACATTCATTCGGGCTGGAGCACTGCAGCGGAGAGTGCGTGATGAACCCTCCCGGAACCATCGAGGAATGGGACCTCAGACCCCCGACATACTGTGATCGCTGCTTCCTTGAGCTCAAGAGAAATGCCGAATATGACCCCGGGCTAAAGTTTTAAGCTCTGAAGTTGAGGCATATATGGTATGTTCAGGCATGTGGAAATCGGTGAGATTGAGCGGGCGAAGAATGCGTTACCCCATTACTTTGCGGTATTAAAGGGGGATGAGCAGCCGAATTTTTATCATGCCCGGAGGGTGGAGGTGTCCTTCAGCAGAGATTCTCCCCTCGAAGAGCTCTGGCAGGCTCATGAGGAGGGCATTGAAAAGCTCCACGACAATGAGATTTCAGAAAAGCCCGGGCAGAGTCTCCTCGATTTAAAGATCCTCATAGCCCGCAGGCTTCTGGAGAGATGCATTCTGTGCGAGATGAAGTGCGGAATAAACAGAAGGAAGCAGAAGGGCTACTGCAGGGTTGATAGAAGCAGAATTGCGAGCGCATTCCTGCATCTCGGTGAGGAGCCCGAGCTGATACCATCATACACGATTTTCTTTTCAGGCTGCAACTTCCGTTGTGTCTTCTGCCAGAACTGGGACATAAGCCAGCAGAGCACCGGCGGTGTTTATGCCCCCGGAGAGATATCCATGGAAATAGCCGTGGCACATATGCAGGGTGCAAAAAATGTTAATTTTGTTGGAGGAGAACCCACACCCCATATCCCCTTTATCCTTGAGGTTCTCAGGCATCTCAGGGTTCCAATCCCTGTTATCTGGAACTCCAACATGTATATGAGCGAGGAGGCTATGAAGCTATTGGACGGTGTGGTCGATGTGTACTTGGCGGACTTCAAATGGGGAAACAACAGGGATGCCCTGAAGTACTCAAAAGCCCCCCGCTACTGGGAGACCGTTACGAGGAACTTTCTGCTCGCGAGGGAGCATTACCGGGCTGAGTTCCTGATCCGGCATCTGGTAATGCCCGGCCATCTGGAATGCTGCACAGAACCAATCCTCAGGTGGATTTCGGAGAATCTCGGCAGGGATGTGAGGGTTAATGTGATGTTCCAGTACCGCCCCGAATACAGAGCAGGCGGCTATCCCGAAATTGCCCGGAGGCTCACCCACGAGGAAATGGAGGAGGCCGTCAGGCTGGTCAGGGAATTCGGCCTTAAAAATGCCCTGATAGGCTAAACTCATCCACCCCTCCCCGAGCTGTCATCCGGCTTCCGAAAGTCTCACTCTCAGGGGGGAACTGAGTTAATGTTATTAGGCGGAAGCTCCAACTTTATCCTAAGGTGGTTTGATGAGATTACCGAGCAACAAGACAAAGATTATAGCAACCATCGGCCCTGCTTCCATGGACAAAAAGACACTTGAAGCATTGATTAAAGCAGGAATGAGCGTGGCCCGCATCAATTTTGCCCACGGAAACTTTGAACAGCATGAAAGGACTATCAGGAGAATCAGGGAGATTTCAGAAAAGATAAACAGGAGGGTTGCCATCCTCGGGGATCTGCCCGGTGTGAAGATAAGGGTCGGGGCGATACAGAATGGGGCCGTAACCCTGCACAGATGGCAGACAGTAACCCTGACCACCAGGGACATAACCGGAAACGAAGCGGAAATTCCGGTGGAGTTCAAGGACTTCCCAAGGATGGTATCAAAGGGGGATGTTATATATCTCAGCGACGGATTCATAGCCCTCCGGGTTGAGGAGGTGAGGGGAGAGGATGTTCTGTGCAAGGTTCTGGTGGGAGGAACGCTATTTTCCCACAAGGGCATAAACATCCCCAAAGCGAGAATGGCCCTCGATGCCATAACAGAGCATGATCTGGAAATCCTCGAATTCGCTCTTGAACACGGTATAGACGCAGTTGGAATTTCATTCGTTGGCTCGGCATACGATGTCCTGAAGGTCAGACGGTATGTGGAGGAAAAAAAGGAAAAGAAAAGAATCTTCATAATTTCAAAAATAGAGCGCCCCGATGCTGTCAGGAATTTTGACGATATACTGTGTGCAAGCGACGGAATAATGATAGCACGCGGTGATCTCGGTGTCGAGATGCCCATCGAAAAGCTCCCCATTCTGCAGAAAAAGCTCATACACAAGGCAAACCTTGCAGGAAAGCCCGTTATAACCGCTACGCAGATGCTTGAGAGCATGACCGAGGAGACCCTTCCAACGAGGGCAGAAGTAACGGATGTTGCCAATGCCATACTCGATGGAACCGATGCCGTGATGCTCTCGGAGGAAACTGCTGTGGGAAAGCACCCTGTTGAAACGGTCAGAATGATGGCCAAGATTGCAAGGACAACAGAGGCCTACAGGGATTCGCTGTGGTCGCCGCGCATAGCGGACTGGAAGGCGGTGGAGTGGAAGGAAAAAATACCTAAGAAGGGCACAATTAAGGATGCGATAACGAGAAGCATTATAGAGGCCCTGAACTCGATTAGCATAAAATACATCCTCACCCCCACCAGAACAGGACAGACGGCAAGGCTGATTTCACGATTCAAGCCGAAACAGTGGATTCTCGCCTTCGCCACAGATGAGAAGGTTGCGAACAGCCTGATGTTCTCCTACGGTGTCTATCCATTCCTCGTCAATGAAACAAGCGAGGAGGAAATAATCAGCGTTATCAAAGGGCTTGGACTGGTTTCAGAGAACGACACGGTCCTCCTGACAAAGGGAACACCCATAGGAAAGACCGCCGGGACAAACACGATAAGAATTTTCACGGTCGGGTGAATTCTGTTTTTTCTTTGTTTCTTTTTGCTCCACCGCCCGGACTGGAGAAGAAGAAAGAGGCAGAGCCTCAGAGCAGCATTCTGGCATCAACAGCCACAGCAGAGTCCTCGTAGGCGAAGATCGGGTTGATGTCGAGCTCCTTGATCTCGGGAAGCTCAAGGGCCAGTTCACCGACCTTGACGATGAGGTCAGCGAGGGCCTCTATGTCAACGGGCTTCTCGCCACGTGCTCCCGCCAGAATCGGGTATGCCTTTATCTCCCTGATCATGTCGAGGGCTTCCTCTTTTGTTATCGGGGCAACCCTGAAGCTGACATCCTTGAGTATCTCGACGAATATGCCACCGAGACCGAACATTATTGCAGGACCGAACTGCGGGTCGCGGATCATACCGACTATAACCTCTTTGCCGAGCGGGAGCATCTTGTAGACGATGACGCCCCAGAGATCCGCGTCCGGCTTATAGTTCCTTGCGTTCTCCATGATCTTCCGGAAGGCCTCCCTCGCTTCCTCATCGCTCTTGATGTTGACCTTGACACCGCCGGCGTCGCTCTTGTGGATGATCTGCGGGGAGACGATTTTCATGACAACAGGATAGCCGATTTCCTTTGCGTATTCAACGGCCTCCTCCTCGTTGGCAGCAACTTTAAAGTCCGGAACCGGAACGCCGTAGAGCTTGAGTATCTCCTTCGCCTCCGGCTCGACGAGCGGCCTGTTCTCGGCCTTCGCCTTTTCGATGATTGCCCTGGCCTTTTCAATTCTTTCCATACTTATCACCTCTCAGTTATTGGGATGCAATCCCAACTACATCTGCAGAGTTAAAAGGATTTCCCTTCAACTCGGATTGAAGCTGTCGCTCATTATAAATAGAATGAGGAAGAGATAAATGTGGGTGAAGGCTATGAAGAAGATTATAGGTGGTTTTGGAATTATCATTCTGGTTTTGGCCCTGCTGCTCTTCCAGGGAGAGCAGGCAGCCACAAAAGGTGAAACGGTTGTCCTTTATGACTCCGCAAATATAGGAGTGATTGAGAAGAACCTCACGCTTGAGCTGAAGAAGGGGATAAACGAAGTTCCCATTGATGAGATTGCAGGTCTCAGTATAGAGGAGGTAACCCTGACCCCCATGAGCAGCGGCGTCTATGTCCTCGGGATCGTGAGCCAGCTGACACCGGAAAAAGGAGTCTATGAAGCCAATACCGGAAAGGAAGTAACGGTGAAGCTCCGCAGCGGGGAGGAGATATCCGGAAAGCTGCTCGGACTGAGGGATGGAAACGTGGTGATAGAGGGAGATAGGCTTTTCGTCATAAATCCCAGCGAAATCTCATACCTGAAGGTTCCGGGCCTTGATAACAGCAGATCCCAGGCCTATGCAATTATCCAGGCCGAGAAGGAGGGGAAATACTCATTTGACCTGATTTACCGGGTGAAGGGGATAGGATGGAGCTCAAGATACAAGCTCTACATTAGCGACAGGGCAAAGCTCATCGGTTATATCGTCATAAACAACCCCACAAGGGAGAAATTTGAAAATGCCGAGATAGCCCTTGTCTCGGGAGAGGTTAGCTTTTACATGCCGCCGAGAACCGTCTATGCACTGGAATCCGGAAAAGCGGGTGCAGCCCCCTCCGTGGAGCCTCAGAAGCTGGAGGCATTCTACATCTACAGACTCGGCACGGCATCCCTGAATCCCTTCGAGAAGAAGATGATACCCTACATCTATCAGGAGGCTCCATTTAAACGCGAGTACCTCTATGAAAGCTACCCGTACGGCAGCAGCAATGCAGTCTATGAATCAATATCGTTCAAAACGGAGAAGGTTCTCCCTGCCGGAATTGTCGAGATTTACAGGGACATGAACGGAAGCAGCATACTGATCGGGGAAAGAGCAATTCAGCACACACCGAAAGGAGATATCCTGAGGATAGGCATCGGGAAGGATATAGACCTTAAGGGGACAACCCAGATTCTCGAAGAGAAGCGCGGCAGCAGCTATTCCTACTATAAGGTCAAAATTACGATTGAGAACTTCGGGAAAGAAACAAAGACTGTGATAGTGCGGCACTACAAACGCGGGATGCTGAAAACTTCATCTGTAAAACCGCTCGACGAAACTGCCAGCTACGTGGAGTTCAGGGTAACCGTGGGGCCGG
>JALSON010000183.1 GCA_026986455.1 Thermococcaceae archaeon
AACCTCTGCCCTTTTCTCGTGGTATGCGTAACCGAGGGAGGCTTAAGGATTATCTCCAACACCGCCCTTTTCTGCCTGATGAACGTAGATGCCCTCGAAACGATGATCAAAAACAACGCGAGCGATGGAGCTGTGTGGTCAAGGGTGAGCCAGTACGCTTACTGCGCCGTGACGCTGGAAAAGGCAGCGTTCTTCCTCTATCTGCTGAATGAAGATGAGAATTACTGGAGGCTTCATGTGGCTGATAGTAATCTGGAGGTATACCTCCACACGGCGATGAACAGTCAAAACCCTCTGGAGAAAATATCCGACAATATGGAGCTTATCAACAAGATATCCAGGGAAATAAACAGGATACTCCAGAGGGGAGGAGTGAAAGTCGCTCTCTCAGTTTTCATCTGGGTCATCAATATCGAGTCAGCGATCTAAGCTTATAAACCCTAGTTCATAAAGCAAAATTAACCACAGGACTGAGGTTATCGTTCTACTTAGAATTATCCCTCAACGTTCGTGAATATTTTTATCGATTTGATGAATTTTTATGCAGAGAAAAGTATTTTAACCAAAAAGTTGTATAAAGATTGAGGGATTGAAAATGAGGAGAGTGGCAACTTTGGTCATTATTTTGACTATATTGGCAATAATCACTGTCCCTGTCTCAGCCACTGAGGTTCAATATACAATAAAGACAAACCCTAAGAACTACTTTAATGCCTACACGATGCTGCACACTGAAAAAGAGACACTAATCGGAGGGCTTTATACGTACATTGTGGAAAACAAAACAAAAACTGACATCGCGATACTCAGAATTGCCGAAGGAAAAAATTCCAAGGGATTTGTGTACTTACTTCAATATAATAACTCCCCCGTTAGACCCGCCATCTTCGATAACCCTCCATTCATAGTTAACTCATCCGACGGGTACTACCTAGTGGCATCGGGAGATACGGAGGCAATTCAGTCCTTTGATGGGATACTCATTATGAAACTCAATAAAGAGCTTAAACCAGAGTGGGGCGAAATCATATCGGCTTTTTACAACCGTACATATGCAGACGGCTCAGTTAAATGGTACAGAATGCATATATCTCATAGAGATGTGACAGTAAAAAACGGATACCTCTACATTCTCGCGAAGTTCCTCAAAAATCTGGTTGTTATTAAAGTTTCCCCCGATGGGGAGGTTCTATGGGCAACCGGCGTAAAAGTTACCTTCGGTCTTGAGCCAGCAGGAATAGACGTTGAAGGGGATACAGTATACGCAGTTGGGTCTAATCCCAAGAGTGCAATAGGAGGTTCGAGAATAATATTGGTTAGAATGAACGACAATGGAACAGTTCTCAATGTACTGAGTTATTCCCATGTCGAAGACGCTCCCCTTCTAATGGCCAGTGGCGTAAAAGCCTCACACGGAAGGGTTTACATTGTGGGGATTTATGATGTCATGGTTAATGGATGGAGAACTGATTATCCACTGGTCATTAGTACTACCCAAAATGGTAGTCCAGTGTGGAGCATATTCCTTAATGGGCCGGGTCTTTTGGACAATGCCTTCACAGTTGCTGGGAATTCACTCTACATGGAAAGCTATGGCTCTTGGCTCTATGGAGGAAAGGAACTAGGACTAGAGAACCACATAGTGGTGTCTAAGATCACAAGCGATGGGAAACTGGAATGGTCAGTTGCCTACAAGCCCAGAGGCTTCGTTATCCCTAGGACAATAAGGGAGCCATTTGCTAGGGATAACAACATCTACGGAGCAATAGGGTTCTTTGGGGCTACCCACAGGGTAATACTCTTTGCCAACCCCAAAGGAGATCCCTGCTGGAAGAAGCTTGATTTCCAGACTGAGTATCTTCCCCTTAAAGTCCATCCTGTCGGGAAAAGATATCTCTCGGTTTCGAAGGTGAGGACCGAGGTTCTGAAGGGAGTTTTGGGAGAGATTAGGGAAATTGAAGTGGATTACAAAAAACTATGCCTGGGTGGAACTACCACAACCATATCCCCAACTCCCACCAGCAGTACCAGAGAAACTCCGTCCACGACATCGACCACATCAACTGAAACGTCCCATTGGACATCCTATAGAGGCAACAGGGAAACAAGCACGACTCCCTCGTCAAAATCCGGCCCTAAGTCCAGTGGCATATGTGGCCCGGCAATGTTTGTTGGATTAGTCCTCCTGCCAGCTTCCATTAGGAGGCATTAAGCCTTTTATCCATCTTTAAGCATTGTTAATGATTTCGGGGATTCCTACTTTGTCTCCCCTCTCCTGTAAGATTTCTCCAAATCTTCCAAAAGGCTTATCTCTCCCTTATCCTTCAGTACTTTGCGACTCTTAAACATCATCTTGGAAAATCTGCACAAAACTGAGACTGGAGTGCCGGTTCGAGAGGATACCGCTACGTCTGGATTACCGAGATGTCCATCCCTGAGCGGAAAGGCTAAATGATCGACCACTCTATCATTAAACATGCCTGATGAGAATCTATCCAGGGAAGTTCAGGAGCTCAGGAAAGCCCTTGAAGAGCCCAGGAGAGCTTCGCGGTTGTTTCTCAGATGGCTCAGGCATACCTGCAGCTCATCAACATATACGCCCAGTTACGCCCAGTACGGTAACCTGGGAATAGAAATTGCCGTACCCGAGGTTACCGATCCCATAGCGCGTGAAATCGTCCGGATTCTCTTCGACCTAAAGAGAGCGAACGTGAGCCAGATAACCAGGGAGCTGAAGGGAAGGCACAGAAAGACATCTCGGAACACCGTTAGGGCCAATTTGAAGGAACTCACGGAGCTCGGCATCGTCGT
>JALSON010000184.1 GCA_026986455.1 Thermococcaceae archaeon
AGGGCGAGAAGCATTATACTCTGAAGCGGCTCGAATATGGAGGATGCCGAGAACGGATACGCAAAGGAATAGCGTGTGAAGAGTGGAGCCAGTGCCTCTATGTGCTCCCTGACATAGTTCTGCATGTAGTTTCCGACGTAGAAGATGCTCATGAAAAGGAGGATTCCGATGAGCTTGCCGAGGTTCTTCAGGGCGCCGAATCTGCTCGTTCCACCCGCGGTTCTTGCACCGAAGACGGTGTATATCACCAGCCCAAGCGCGTGGCCAAGGAACACACCTGTTAAAGCCCACAGAAGGGCGAGGACTCCCGCAAGGGGATGACTGTAGAGTATAACCAGAACCACGGGAAGCATCATGGCAAAGGCCGGTACCGTGTCAATAAGGAGGAGCTCGCTCAGATAAACGGAGCCCATCTCGATCGGGAGGGGTTTCAGGGGCTCAAAGAGCCCCATTGAGAGCGCGTAGGATGAGTTAACCGTGGTGATGTACAGGGAGAAGATGAAGGGTATCAGAGCATAGGAGGCAAACATAATCCCCATCTGGAGCTCATTTTTGGCAAAGGCAACTCCTCCGGCGAGCATGAAGCCGAGGAAGAAAAATGTGGCTGCCTGTATTCCAACACCGCGCTTTATGCTCGTGGCGTTTTTGAGCTGGCTCCTGAACTTCTTTTCGTCATTTGCTATCATGGGGTTCCTCTTCAGTATCTGATAGTGAAGCTCCCTGTAGAGGATTTTTACAATATCGAACATGCCGCACCCCTTCCTTCGTTTAAAGGCTCTCCTTCAATGCCTGGACAACGGTGTAAATCTCATCCTTGCTCTCGGTGAGCTTGAGAAACACGTCTTCAAGGCTCTTCTCGTGGGCAAAGTCCTTGAGCTCATCAACGGTTCCCTCTGCTATTATCTCGCCGTTGTAGATGACGCCAACGCGGTCGCAGATCATCTCCGCAAGCTGGAGGACATGGGTTGAGAAGACTATGCTCCTTCCTTCCCCCCTGAACTCAAGGAGGAGTTCCCTCAGTATTCTCGCGCTTTTTGGATCGAGGCCGTTCATGGATTCGTCCATTATCAGAACTCTGGGATCATGGAGGAGGGCCGAGATCAGGGAGATTTTCTGCTTAGTCCCGAAGCTCAGGGTGCCTATGTATTTGTGCAGATAACCCTTCAGCTCGAAGGCCTCAACGAATGTGTTCACCCTTTCCTCAAGCTTTTCTTTTGGAATGCCCCTTATGCTTCCTATTAAATTGAAGAACTCCACAGGTGTCAGGCTTTCATAGAGGACGGGCGTTTCGGGGACATAACCAGCAATCTCTTTCACCTTCATCGGAGTTCTACCAGCGTCCAGACCGTTAATCAGAACTCTCCCGCTCGTGGGCTTCAGGATTCCGGCAAGAATTTTCATTGTGGTGCTCTTCCCGCTTCCGTTGGGGCCGAGGAGACCGTAAATCTCGCCATCATGAACCGTGAAGCTTATTCCATTGACCGCCCTCGTGGAGCCGAAGGTTTTAACAAGATTCTCCACCTCAATCATCCAACTCACCCTGATTAAGCGAAAAACATTCCACTTAATAAATCTTGCTGCGTGCATAAGTAGTTCCGGTGCATGCTGCTGGGATAATAGAATATGTTCAGCAATTTTAAAGTTCCTGTGGGGTGTTATTGAGCTTATCCCATATATTGTGGTGGGAATCAAGCTTAAATACAACAAAGGACAGATAGTTTTGGGGTCGGTTTGATGTACACCGCAGTTTCTCCCGGAAGGGTAAACCTCATAGGTGAGCATACCGATTACAGCTTCGGTTATGTGATGCCGATGGCCGTAAACCTGCACACGAGAATTGAGGGCGATGCGTTTGAACATGTTGAGCTTTATTCGAAGCACTTTGAAGAAACCCGGTTCTTCAAACTTGACCGGATTAAAAAAGAAGGCTCGTGGATGGACTACATCAGGGCAATTTACTGGGTGCTCGCTGAGGAGGGGCTAACCCCGAAGGGTATTAAAGGAAGAATTGGCGGAAATTTGCCTGTTGACTCGGGTTTGAGCTCCTCCGCAAGCTTTGAACTCGCCGTAATGGCCCTTTTGAACGAAATTTACGGGCTGGGGCTCTCTCCCCAAAAAATGGCACTTCTTGCCCAGAAGGCTGAAAACGAATTTATTGGAGTCCCCTGCGGCATAATGGACCAGTTCATAATTGCCATGGGGAAGGAAGGCCACGCAATGTTCCTGGACACCGAGACGCTTGAGCATGAGTACGTCCCCATCCCTGAGGATATTCAGGTTCTAGTCTTTCACACCGGCGTCAGGAGAACGTTAACGGACTCCGCTTATGCGGACAGGAGGAAGATGGTGGAGGTGGTTCTTGGAAAAATCGGCAGGGAGTCCTCAAAGCGCGTGGAGGAGAGAGACCTCAGGGGTCTCCCCGGAATATACAGAAGGCGCTTTGGCTACATAATAAGGGAAAACAGGCGCGTCGTGATGGCGCGGGACGCCCTGAAGTCCGGAGACATGGAGACTTTTGGGAGGATTCTAACCGAGGCCCATCTCGACATAGCGAAGAACTACGGGGTGAGCTGCGGGGAGCTTGACTACATCGTGAGGAAGGCCGTTGAGTTCGGGGCGTACGGGGCAAGGCTGACGGGAGCGGGCTTTGGAGGTGCCGCCATAGCCGTTGTGGATAGGGCGAAGGGAAAAGAGATTGGAGATAAGCTTTTGCTCGAATACTCCCGGGCGTTCAGGTGGAAGGCCAAATACTTTTTAGTTGAGGCCTCACAGGGCGTTGAAGTTTTCAGGGGGTG
>JALSON010000185.1 GCA_026986455.1 Thermococcaceae archaeon
CAGGGGATCGATTGATGGCGGCATTATGATGACCTTTTCCCTCTCAAGGTCATCCCGTACGTAGTCCTCCATGTGGAAGATGTAGCGGTCGTACTTCTCGACGAAGCCCCTCAGGAAGCCCCAGAACTCCCTGTTGGGGTCGCTCAGGTCTATGTGGCATCTCCATATCCACGGCTGTTTTTTGTCGTAGAACTCTATGAGGGGAGCCGGTTGCGGGTCGTGGATAAGGATGTAGTCAAAGCCGCTTAAATCAAAGTCCCCGGCGTTCTTTTTGTTTGTCTCGATGTAGAGCTTTTTCATGTCCTCCGTGAGCCTGAGCTCCTTGTTGCCCTGCAGGGCGTTGTGGAAGCTCTTGGTTACGTTGAAAAACTCCTCTGTTCCCTCGATAACCAGCCACCTTGCGTCCAGTCCGACGTCCCTCATGAGGGGGATGAGGTTGTGGAGTATCTCCGCGACGCCTCCTCCATATGCCGTGGAGTTTACGTTTGCGAAGCTCTTTCCTTCGAGGCTCCTGCCCTTCTCCATAATCCTTTCAACCGCCCCGGTTCCTATTATTCCTTCGTAGTCCTTCAGCCTCTTTCCTTCTCCGCTAAACTTCTCAACTTCAAACATGATATCTCCTCCTGTCTGTTTTAAACGGGATTACAATGAAATGTTATTTCTCCGTTGACCACCCTATCATACCGCTTATATAGTATTTCTGGAAGAGTGCATAGACGAGCAGGGGCACAATCATGACCAGTATTGAAGCCGCTGTGAGCACCCCCCAGTTCACGTAGTACTGCCCCCTCAGTAAGGGCAGCCTCTGGGTGGCAACGTATTTTGATGGATCCTGCAGGAACACCAAAGCGAGGAAGAAGTCGCTCCAGACCCATGTGAACTGAAGTATTGCGGCTGAAATCAGGCCCGGCAGTGCCATTGGGAGGACAATTTTGTAGAATATCTTGACATCGGAGGCACCGTCTATTCTTGCGGCCTCTTCAACATCCGTCGGGAGCATTGAGAAGTAGTTCCTCATGAAGAAAGTTATCCATGCCAGTCCCCATGCTGAGTGGACGAGGATCAGCCCCCTGAATGTGTTCAGCAGGTGCATGTTCCTTAAGAGGAAGTACAGTGGCACAACCGTCATCTGCTGCGGCAGTGCCATCAGGAGTATTATGAAGGCAAAGAGGTAGTTCTTAACCGGAAAGCTGTATCTGGCGAAAGCATATGCTGCCAGCGAGGCCACTATGAGCGGGATTATTGCACCGGGGACTGCGATTATCAGGGAGTTCCTCAGGCCAACACCTATTGGAAACATCGGATGATTGAAGGCATCGATGTAGTTCTTTATCGTCAGCGTAAATGGGTGGAGATGCCACCATCCGCCGACTATCTGGTCGTAGGGCCTTACTGAGGCCATTAAAACTCCAAGGAATGGTATCAGCCATACTATTCCTGCAATCCAGGCAATGGTGTTTGAAATCACATACCGTTTGAGCTTGTATCTCGGTATTCCCATTTTATTCCCTCCTTCTAATCAGCCACATTGCGGGTATGAGTGTCAGTGTTGTCAGCAGCACCGCCACAACCGCAGCATAGTTGTAGTTCAGCTCCCTTGCGAAGTAATCCCACATCTGGAGTGCGAGCACCATTGAGGCACCTCCCGGCCCCCCTCCGGTGGCAACATAAACAACGTCGAATATCTTCAGATCCCAAAGGAGAGTCATTGCAACCACAACTATGGTTATCGGCTTCAGGAGAGGCCAGGTTACGTTCCTGAAAATCTGGAACCTGCTGGCACCATCTATCAGAGCGGCCTCATAGTAGTCCCTTGGAATTGATGCCAGTCCTGCGGAGTACATGAGCATGCTGAAACCGGTCCATATCCAGATTGAACCCAGAATAACCGCAAACAGAGCCGTCTGTGGAAAGGCTGTCCAGGTTATATCAAGACTTTTTATACCCAGCGCTCCCAGTATAGAGGGCACAACCCCCGCGCCCTTCTCAAATAGGAATCGGGTTATCAAACCTCCGACGATCATGGGGATTACCATGCCGAGGAAAATTATGGACTTTATAAGGGAGCTCCCCTTAACCTCCTCCCTTTTCAGCAGGAGAGCCAGCCCAAGACCCAAAAAGATGGTCGAGGGAAGGTGGATTGCGATGAAAATAACATTGTTGATTAACGATCCCCATGGAGGGGATTTGGTGGGAAACCTATCAAGGTTTATGATATCAGAACTCAGCAGCACATGCTTATAATTGGCAAGACCCACAAACTTACCCTCAAGGAAGAAGCTGAGATATATGGTTTTTAACACGGGATATATCACAAAGGGCACGAGCAGAATCAACGCCGGCAAAAGAAAAAAGAGAGGAATTAAAGATCTCGGTCTCCTCATGAGGCTAACCTCCTCACTTCTTGGGGAACTTATCGTCGAGAGTCTTCAGCACATCGTTCAGCCGGTCGGGCTGAACCCAAAGCAGCTTAAGCTGATCCCAGAATGTCTTCTGCCATTCTCCTCCAACACTGTCGTCGAGGTCGGGCACAGCTTCAACGTTGCTGACTATCTTTGCAACGTCTCTCATCGGTGCCCAGTAGTCGTCTATTGTAACCTTCTTCCAGGTGGCAAGCTTTCCTGAGTTTGTGCCGACGTGTACTCTCTGGCCTTCAGTTGCGAGGAACTTGGCCAGCTCCATGGCCTCTTTCGGATGTGCCGTGTATTTTGGCACCATGAGGTAATCCGGAGCGAGAACCATCGCCTTGCATCCCGGAAGGGATATCAGTCCGAGGTCGTTCGGGTCATCTACCATTCCGGTAATCCACGTGCCCATGAAGTACAGTGCATAGTCCCCCTTCCACCATGAAGTCACTGCTGACGTCCACTCCACTGGCTCGCTGAAGTAGCCGGCCTTGAGGAGAGGCACAAGCCTGTCCGCAAATATGGCCTTTACCTGCGGATCTTCAAACCTGATACTGCCATTTATAAGTCCAAGCTGCATCTTGGCACCGCCGAACGTCAGGATGAAGTGCTCGGTAACGTCCGAAAGCGGCCATCCGACGCTGTCTCCACTGACTATCGGGGCTTTTATTCCAGGTATCTTCTTTATCTTGGCGAGCAGTGCGACAAACTCATCCCATGTCTGGGGCGGTTTCAGACCGTACTTCTTGAAGAATGACTTCCTGTACCAGAAGCCAGGCTTGGCTGCCGCAGTGAAGGGAGCTCCATAAATCTTTCCGTTGGCCGTAACGGCATTTAGAACTCCCGGGATGTACTCATCGGGGTTTATGACATCGTTGAAAGTCATCAGGTGGCCTTTCTCGCCCATCTTTTTGATGAACCATCCCCACATGAAGATCACGTCTGCGGGGGTATCCTTGGACTCAAACTGGAGCGGCAGAATGGTTGCGAGATCCTCTGCCCTGTAGGTCTTGTACTCAACTTTTATATTCGGGTGCTGGGCTTCAAAGGCTTTGATAACCTTCATGAAGGCATCCAGCTCTTTGCCAGACCATGGGCCTATAACCTTGAGGGTTACCTGCTCCTGAATCTTCGTTTCGGTCTTGGTTGTGGTCTTGGTTGTCGGGCTCTGGGAGGATGTGCTGGTGCTTCCTCCGCCACTGATGCACCCGCTGGCCACAATAGAAAATGCCAGAACTCCTATCAACAACAGGCTAAACAATACCTTCTTGGTACTCATAGAGACACCTCACCACCCACTATATACTGAAAGTATATATATTTTACGGCTTGTACCGGCAGGATTTTCAATGAGCATAACGGCGGATCAATGGATAACGAAACGTTAACTTCGCTATTCCCGGCCCGGTGTCCACAATGGATACATCTGACATATTTTATTTACTTTAAGTATAAACACTGGGGTGCTGTTGTGATAAGCTCAATAATAGCAATTGCGATTGCCGGGCACCCTTCAGTTATCTTAAAACAATATACAGTATAAACACCATACAGTATAAACACAGGACAGCAAAACTTTAAGGCCATCAGACCTTAAAAAATAGGGGGATGGGGATGATTTTCGCCATAGGTGAAATCCTGATAGATTTTATAGCTCAGCAGGAAGGGCCTTTGAAAGATGTCAGGAGCTTTGAGAAGCATGCAGGCGGCGCACCGGCCAATGTGGTGGTTGGACTTTCCCGCTTAGGCGTCCCCTCGGCGTTGATAAGCAAGGTGGGGGATGATCCGTTCGGTGATTTCCTCATTGAGAAGCTCGAAGGGGAGGGCGTTAGCACGGAATACATCAGAAAAGATCCGGAGAGACACACCGGAGCCGTCTTCGTTCAGCTCATCGGTGCGAAGCCGGAGTTCATCCTCTACGATGGTGTGGCATACTTCAACATCAGGGCTGAAGATGTATCCTCCGTTGATATCAAAAAAGCGGAGCTGGTGCATTTTGGAAGCGTGCTTTTTGCCAGAGAACCGAGCCGCTCCACGGCATTAAATTTCCTGCAGAATGCCGGAAGACATGTGCCCCTAAGCTACGATGTAAACATCCGCCTCGATCTGTGGAGGGAAAGGGAGGAGGAAATGCTGAGGGATATTGAAAAAGGGCTTGGAATCGCAAGCATAATCAAAATCGGGGATGAGGAGATGCGCTATCTGAGCGAGCAGGGGATAAACATCGAGGACTTTAATTTCAGTCTGCTCGCAGTAACTAAGGGCTCCAGAGGGAGCACATTAACACATAATGGGGTTAAGGTGAATATCCCGGCCTATGAGGTACAGCCGGTTGATACAACGGGAGCCGGAGATGCATATATGGCGGCGCTTTTGGCATCTCTATGGCGTCTCGGAAAGCTGGAAGACCTTGAGCTGAGCGAAGAAGAGCTAAAGAAAATCGGAAAATTTGCAAATTTCATTGCAGCACTCTCAACACTGAAGAAGGGTGCATGGAGCGTTCCGAAAATGGAGGAAATACCTTCCATGCCGGATCTTCGGGGAATATACCAAGGTCTATAGAATTTTTTCTTTTTTGGCTTCCTCCTCGGCAAAAACTTCGATCTCCTCCAAGAATTTTTTGTAACCTATGATATCCAAGCCATATTTTATAAAGGGCTCATATTCCTTAGAATCCTCCTCATTAACCACAAGCAGAGAATCAGTAACAATTGCCGACACTGCTACCATAAGAACCTCAAAGTCAACAAAAATACTGTCCCTTACAAGTACCCCCTCTATTTTTGCCATTTTCTCCAGAAGTTCGGTGGAAGCTTTCACAATATTGAAGATTCCTCTTAAATTTTCAAGTTCCTGTGATACATCCATATTCCTGATGGCTTTTGTGAGAAGGTATGAATGAAGCGCTGGAATTGAGACATATATTTCAAACTCCGCAAGGAGAAATTCAAGTATATCCTTGTTCCGTCTTTGGGTTATTCTCAAGAATGAAAAAGGATCAAAGGATATCCTTTGAGGTAGAACTCTCATGTTATCTGCCCCCGTACTCTTCAACTATGTCTCTCCTTCTTTTTGTTTTTTAGGATTGAAATTACAAAATCAGCATCTTCATCTTCAATGACAACCTTTTCTGCTTTGGTATCAAGCTCCACTGAATGCCAGACTTCTATGAGCTTTTTGAGAACCTCAGTGTATGATTTAGCATCAAGTTTGGTCTTAAGTCGTTTTATTGCTTCCCAAGTTTCTTCATCGACTGCTATGGTCTTCATCTGGACCCACCCGGTTATATAAATCAGGGAAATTATTTAAAAACTATTGCAGCTTAAATTCCTCTTTGAGTTCAGGGGTTATGCCATTGTTTTTTATAATTTCCCGGTAAACCTTGACACTTCTTTTTCTGGGCTTTCTCTCTTTGGTTATCAGGTCAACCTCATAGAGCCCAAATCTCATTCTAAATCCCAGAGCCCATTCATAGTTATCCGTCAAAGCCCAGTAAAGATAACCCCTAACCTCATAGCCTGCATCGTGAGCTTCTTCTATTGAATTTATATGGCTCACGAGATAGTAAGGTCTGAGAATGTCTTTCGAGTCTGCAACTCCATTCTCAGTGATATAGATGGGGACTCCATATCTCTCTGCTTCGACTATTGAATCATACATTCCCTGTGGATAAACCTCCCACCCAATATCACTCACGGGATTTCCTTCTTTTGAAGTGGCTCCTGGCCGGCATGCATAGCCATATCCTTGGGCTCCTTTGAAGGAAATCAATGGGAGCATCGGGAATGGAGTTTCTTGATATGTTACAACCTCCCTCGTATAATAGTTAACTCCTAACCAATCATTTCCTCTGAGATATGGCAATTTAATCAGGGTTTCACCGTCAAACTCAATGTTCAGTTTTCCCCAGTGAATGGCTTCCAGAAAGAGCCTGCTGTGAAAGAAATTGTCGTTTTCTGCGGCTTTCACATCTTTCGAGTCATTTGGATTGAGGGGATATGCTATTCCTATGTTGTTGTAAATGATTCCAACACTTGCTGGCTCCTTGGAATCACTCTCAGCTTTTTTCTTATCAAATTTCTTTATCATTCTATAGGCTAAAGAATGGGCGTTTATCATATGGAGCATGGCAAGCTTAACCGCCTCGGGATTCATAACCCCCGGGGGAAAGCCGGCATAAGGTGCCAGATACCCCAGTTCCACCACGACCATGGGTTCGTTGAACGTGCTCCACATGTCAACAAGGTCTCCAAATTTATACGCAATATAAGCTGAGAACTTTGCAAATTCTATCGGGGTCTTCCAATCAACCCATCCATTTCTACCGCTGGTTAAAGCTTTCTCCCTGGCTTCTATTGGGTCATGAAGCCAGTAGGGCAGCGTAAAATGGTTGAGATTGACAATAACCTTAAATCCTTTCTCTCTGAGGCTTTTTATGACGTTACGATAATATAAAACCTCCCTGCGGTTTGCAATTTCATCCAACTCTCTCAGTGTGTCTCTGTTTATTTTAACATCCTTTATTAACCCATAGGAATCATCCGAAATATAGTCAACATCAATGTTGTAGGTTGGCCATGGAAATATTCTGCTCCATTCAATGCCGATACGGTATATATTAGCTCCAAGATCCTCTGCTATTCCGTGGTCAACCTCATAAAGCTCATAGTTGTTAATTCCCACCTCCGGAAGATCACCACTAACAAGCTTTTTTTCCAGATTGTCCTTGTCCCTAACCCAATGCCACCAGTCTGTGTTGGTGTCTATATATCTGTGGTAGCGGTCTCCCATTTCAAACTGAAAACCAGACTGTGAAAACCCCCAGAGAAATTCCTCGTGAAGCATTCTGTCACCTCCACCTGCTTAATTTGTGTTTAGATATCATTATTTATAAATCTTTCTCAAATTTATAAATAACGGCGATTAATTATAATTATGGCACAAACTTTATAAATTCTTGGCATCAATTATAAAATGATAAACTTAAATAGCATCAAACACAGATGGGGGCATATATTATGAGAAAGGTTTTAGCCGCTGTTTTAGGAGCTGTTTTTGTTTTGAGTATTGCGGGGCAGGCAGGGCTAACAAGTGCTGCAACACAAGTTCAGCTTCCGAGGGATGAAACCCTTTACGTTGGAGGAGGGCTCTGGAGTCAACCAAACAACTTCAACCCCACTGTGAGCTGGGCAGCAGTTACAGGAACGATAGGGCTTATATATGAAACCCTGTTTTTATATGATCCCCTAAAAGATAAACTTGAGCCATGGCTTGCTGAGAGTGGAAAATGGATAAACGGCAACACCTACGAGGTCAAACTCAAAGAGGGGTTAACATGGCAGGATGGAAAACCCCTGACTGCTGAAGACGTTAAGTTCACCTTTGATTATGCAAAGGAGCACTCGGGACTAAGCTACTCCCCAATATGGGGATGGCTTAAAGAGGTTAAGGTTGTGGACAGCAAAACAGTGGATTTTATTTTCAGTGAGCCCCACTATGAGGAGTGGAAGTACTGGTTGTATAACATTGCAATAATTCCAGAACATATTTGGAAAAACATCAAAGACCCTGTCAACTATGCAAATACCAAGAATCCAATCGGTTCTGGAATGTACGAGCTTTATAAAACGGATCAGATGAGATTCATATTGGTCAGAAATGACAAGTGGTGGGGAATCAAATATTATGGAAAACCTGCTCCAAAATACATCGTGTATATCATTGTCTACAGCAACAATCTTGCTCTTTCTATGCTGGTTAAAGGAGATCTCGACTGGAGCAACTTCTTTATTCCGGGCATACCTGACGTTAAGAGTCACTATGGCATCGTAACATGGTTCAAAGACAAGCCTTATCACCTTGGGATTAATACAGCGTTTCTGTTCTTGAACAATCAGAGAGGGCCTCTCAACAACCCGGAGTTTAGAAGAGCTCTGGCGTATGCAATAAATCCCAATGAAATTGCCCAGAGGGCAGAACAGAACCAAGTTACTCCAGCCAACCCAACAGGTCTGCTTGTGCAGTATCCTGTGTTTAAGAAAATCTACGATAAAAATGCCGTTGAGATGTATGGCTTTTCTTATGACCCCAAGAAGGCAGACCAGATACTTGATAAACTCGGTTTTAAAGACATCAACGGTGATGGATATAGAGAGTATCCCGATGGTAAGCCTCTGAAACTCACAATAGAGGTTCCGTATGGATGGACTGACTGGATGGAAATGGCAAGGGTTATAAGTGAAAACCTTCAGCTCGTTGGTATAAGGGTTGATCCAAAGTTCCCGGATTACAGCAAATATTATGAAGATATAACAAAAGGCACATTTGATATGGCAATAAACAACTTTGGAAGCCAAGTTTATGCAACACCATGGGAATGGTTCAACTGGCTTCTGTATCCTGACGTCACTCCAATAGGTAAAGCCACCTATTCGGGAAACTGGGGAAGGTACAAAAATGATAAGGTTTCTGAACTCCTCCACAACATAAACATTGAAAAAGATGAGAACAAGAAGATCCAGTACTACCATGAGCTACAGGAGATATTCCTCAAGGATCTGCCATATATACCCCTAATATACAACGGAGCATGGTTTGAGGCAAGCACACAGCACTGGATAAACTGGCCAACTGCAGATAACCCCTATGCCCTTCCTATAAGCTGGCAGAACTACTGGCAGATGGGAGGTTTGAAAGTTCTCCTCCATATAAAACCTGCAAAGGCTCCTACCGTACAAACGAGCACCACATCAAGCGGCAGCATAACCTCATCATCAACTAAAACACCCACATCTACAAGCACTCCAACTACCACGAGCAAGGAGAACAAGGGTATCTGTGGACCCGCAGGTCTGCTGGGTTTGGCATTGTTGCCTTTGCTACTGAGGAGACGCAAATGATCCACTATCTCTGAGAATTTTTTTTATTTTTTTAATAAATATGTGACTGGCCAGTAGAAGACTGCAGTATGACTATGATGTTTATCAAATCCTCAGATTTGGACAAACAAACGTGAGGGGATTAGATGAGCGGGATAAAGAGATATCTCATGAGGAAATCTTTTATATATGCATTGACGTTTGTATTTGCCGTCACAATTGATTTTATAATTCCTCGTTTAATGCCCGGTGATCCTATAGGGGTCCTGCTTTCCAGATTTGCCACTCTCCCTGATGTTGCAAATTACCTTCATGGGTATTTTATGAAGGCCTTCGGACTGAACAGACCCCTCTGGCAGCAGTATCTCTCCTTCTGGAATGCTGTGCTTCATGGTGACCTCGGGATAAGCATCTATTATTATCCAAAGCCAGTTGCTCAAATCCTAAAAGAAGCCCTCCCCTATGACCTTCTTCTGCTGTTGCCCTCTATCATTGCCAGCTGGATCGTTGGGAACTGGCTTGGAGCATATGCAGGTAAAAGCAGGCGTTTTGATTCATATTTAATGCCCGTATTCTATTTTCTCCAAGCATCCCCGTATTTCTGGTTTGCTATAATTCTCGCATACATATTCACAGTAAAGCTCGGGATTTTCCCAATTTCAGGTGCATATAGCTATGGGGTTATACCCTCATTCAGCTGGGAGTTTATAAAGGACTATCTCCACCACTGGATTCTACCGTTCTTGAGCCTGTTCTTTGTTCAGCTTGGGGGCTGGGCAATTGGAATGAGGAATATGATAATATACGAAGTTGAAGCGGATTATATAAGATATATGGAAAGTCTTGGGGCCTCCGAGAGGTTGCTTATGAAACACGCATTTAAGAACGCAATGCTACCACAGATAACGGGGCTTGCTCTCCAGCTCGGTCTTATAGTCGCCGGTAATGTTACAGTTCAGGTTGTTTTTTCATATCCCGGAATAGGATATATTCTGATGCAGGGCATTATGAATCAAGACTACTTCCTGATTCAGGGATGTTTCCTGGTCATAATCCTGACAGTTCTCATTGCCAACTTCACAATAGATCTGCTCTATGCAATCATCGACCCACGGATAAGACACTCTTATACGGAGGAGGGCGGTTGAGATGAGAATAAACAACGAAACCTTGAGGATTGCCCTTAGAAACACAAAATTTAAAATTGGACTTATAATAGTGCTAGTTTTTGTTATATGGGCGATCATAGGGCCGTTACTTACACCTTTTGACAGTATGGGGTATTACCCAGTAAAATTCGGTGAAAAAATAGCCCCAAAACCCTCACTGCCGTCTCTGAAGCCAGGATCTATT
>JALSON010000186.1 GCA_026986455.1 Thermococcaceae archaeon
AAAGGTTGAATGGAAGCACTTGGTGAGCAGGCTAACATCAGAGGAAGCCAAGGAAATCCTCGAAGCGGTTAAGGAAAACATATACGGGCTGGACATAAACCCCTTTGCCTGTCATATAGCTGAAATGAACATGCTCTTTCAGGTCATTGACCTCTACCAGAAGGCTAGGGAGGGTGATCCCACATACCGGCTGGGACGGTTCAACATATACATGACAGACTCTCTCAGATTTCCTAAGGACGGGGATATCATCGGTTTTATGGGCAGGTACTCATTCATAGAGGAAAAAAAGCGTGTTGATGACATCAAGAGGATGAAATTCGATTTCGTTGTGGGTAACCCGCCGTATGTAAGAGTTCAAAACCTCGACGAAAGAACGAGAGATTTTCTCAGAAGAGAGTATCAAACCGCATCCGGCAAGTTCGATATATACATCCCCTTCATTGAGAGAGGCATTAAATGGCTCAACGAGAATGGAAAGCTTGGATATATCGTTCCAAACGCATTCATGACTAGACAGTACGGGAGAAAACTGCGGGAGTACCTCCTCGGCTACAAAATACTGCATATCCTCGACTTTGGAGATTCGAAGGTTTTTGATGATGCCACAAACTACCCGGCAATAATAGTAGTCGAGAAATCAAAGCCCGATGATGGGTGGGAAATAAAAGCGGGCGAAGTTTTCAAAAGTAGAAGGGAGATTGAGGAGAAATTCGGCACCCGGAGAAAGTTCCTCGAGGAAGTAAAGAATCATCTCGGTGATGGCTTCTATGAAGATCCGGACGGATTTTTCAGGACGTTTCTCCAGAAGCAAAGCACCCTTTCCCATGAACCATGGAGTCTCGTTCCCGACAGAATCAGGGAGATTCTGGAGAAAATTGAATCGGGGAGCATGAGATTGGGGGATATCACCGAAGCCATGTACGAGGGTTTCATAAGCGGTGCAAACGATGTTTATCTGATTCCAGTAGAAAAGGCCAGAGAGCTGAAGCTTGAGAAAGAGCTGTTAAAGCCCGTTCCCAAAGGAATTGAAGTTCAGAGATGGGGATTTACAGTTAGTCGATACGTTATCTACCCCCACCATGAGGATGGGAGCCCAATAGGTGAAGATGAACCCGTTGACGTGAAGAGGTTCAGGGACACGAACGTTTACAGGTACCTCAAAAAGCATGAAGCAAAGTTAAAGGAAAGAAAATACCTTATGGATGCAATTAAAAATGGACAGCGAAAATACTGGTATGAGCTATGGAACCCAAGAAACGCTCAAATGTTTGAACCCCCAAAGCTCATAACTCCCAACCTCTCAAAGGAAAGCCGCTTCGCCCTTGATACTCAGGGTGTTTTTCTCGACCACGACTGCTACGGCATAAAGCTCAAAAGGGGATAATGAGGGACTTTCCATATCCCTACGTTCTGGCACTGCTGAATTCGAGGATTCTGGAGTTCTATCTCAAGCAGATAAGCCCCTATGCTTCCGGCAAATACTACCGTTACACCAACGAATACCTGAGCAGGCTCCCCCTAAGAAAAGCCGGGAAAAAGACGGTTGCAGAGGTTACAGGACTTGTTCTCAAGCTCATGAAGCTAACGAAAATGCTCAACCCCAACATTGAAGAGATTACACACGGGATGCCTCTCCTAAGAAAGCCCGGAGTGGAGTTCGATACCGCGGATAAAATCAGGCTGGATTCAATCGAGATAACGGAGCATGAAATAAGGCTTAACGGCGGCAGGATCAAAATAGAGGACAGGCTTCTGAGGGAGTACATCTATCTTTACATGCTGTGGCTTAAAAAACAGAACAAAAACGAGCTCAGGCGGGATGAGATAATGAAAATACCGGTTCCAAACAACCTGAGGGAGGCAACGGAAAAGATGAGTATTCTGCGGGAAACCAGAAAACAGAAGGTTCTAAAGAAGATAGCGGAGCTCGAAGATGAACTAAATGAAATTATCTACAGGCTGTACGGGATAAACAGAGAGGAGATGGACATCATTGAAGCAGAAATATGGAGGGGGCACACCTAATCCTTTTCAACCCCCTTCAAAATCCCCTCCACATCAAAGCCCTCCTCGTACTTCCTGAGCTTCCGCTCAAAGAACTCCACAAAGAGTTTATAGCGCTTTGCCCTGTGCCTCGGGCTCCCGCGGAGGCTGTGTCCATGGGCTCCCCTTTTGAAGATTGCAATGTATGCCTCCTTCCCCATGTCCTTGAGCACGTGGTAGAACATCACGCTCTGGTCGAGGGGGCAGCGGTAGTCTTCGAGGGAGTGGATTATCAGCAGGGGCGCTTTAACGTTCTTCGCATGGAAAAGCGGGCTTAACCTGCGGTAGTTCTCGTTTTCGAGCGGATTTTCGCCGATGACCTCCTTATCGAACCACAGGCCTATATCGGAGAAGGCGTAGCTCGTCAGCCAGTAGCTTATTCCGTTCTCGCTGACGCCGGCTTTGAAGAGGTCGCTTTGCGTTAGCGCCCAGTTCGTCATAAAGCCCCCATAGCTTATGCCCGTTATACCAACGCGCTCCCTATCCGCCTGGGGCTCAAGTTTAAAGAACTCCTCGACGCCGTTGAGTATGTCCTGAAAGTCCTCCAGACCCGTTCTTTCCAAAACGCGAAGGGCGAAGTCCTCATCGTAGCCGTTGCTCCCCCTCGGGTTGACAAAGACGATGTAAAAGCCCTTATCCGCGAGGAGCTGCATCTCGTACTTGAAGTAATATCCATACATGCCCTTGGGGCCGCCGTGGACGAACACCACAACGGGGGCTTTCTCGCCTTCCTTTACCTC
>JALSON010000187.1 GCA_026986455.1 Thermococcaceae archaeon
CGGAAGGCTCATGAACATCAACCATGGCCTCCTCGATGCCCTCGGTGTCTCGACGAAAAAGCTCAGCGAGCTGGTCTATGCAGCGAGGGTTGCGGGGGCGATAGGCGCTAAAATAACCGGTGCCGGCGGCGGTGGCTGCATGTATGCTTTAGCCCCGGAGAAGCAGAGCGAGGTTGCAACGGCCATAACAATAGCCGGCGGAACACCGATGATAACGAGGATAAGCCGCGAGGGATTGAGGATAGAGGAGGTTCTGCCATGATAATCGTTAAAATCGGGGGCAGCGTCTTCAGCGACAAGAAGGGCGAGCCCGAGAACTTCGACCGTGAAACTGTGGGGGACATAGCGGGGGAGATAGCCAATTTTTATCCCCGTGAAGATTTCATCATCGTCCACGGCGGCGGGAGCTTCGGACATCCTCAGGCAAAGGAGTACGGGATACGGGAAGGCCTTCCAGAGGACTGGGAGACAGCCCGCTACAGGAGGATAGGCTTCACCCTCACCCACCAGGCCATGCTGAGGGCAAATGCGAAGTTCATCGAGGCATTTGTTGAGAAAGGCCTGCCTGCATTTTCACTCTCAACATCTTCGGTCTTTATAACCGAGAACGGCGATGTTTCATACGGCGACCTTGAGGTGGTGGAGAGGCTCCTTGAGCTGAAGTTCATTCCCGTTCTCTTCGGGGATGTCTCCATCGACCTGGCGAAGGGCATTGATATCCTCTCCGGCGACCAGATCATTACATATCTCGCCAAGATGCTTGAGCCGGATAAAGTTATCTTCCTCATGGACGTTGACGGAATCTACGAGGGAAAGCCGGGTGAGGGGGAACTGATTCAGAGCCTCAGCAGGACGGAAATCGATTCCCTTCTTGGGAGGCTTCAGTGTGGCCCCGCTGGAACCGACGTGACCGGCGGTATCTGCAACAAGCTACGCGAAGCTAAAAAGATAGCGGAGCACTCGGAGGTCTGGTTCGTCAACGGAAAGATTCCCGGCAGGCTGAGCGGGGCAATAAGAGGCGACGGCTTCGGGACGAGGATTCCAAAAACCTCTTAACCCCATGTTTCCTTCTTTATCCGGTGGTTGAAATGGAAGCTTTTGAGGGGGATGAGCTCACGATCATCAGGAAGTTCGAGCACATAGAGCACTGCTTAAAAAAGCAGGTTGAAGCCCATGTGAGCACTCAGTTTGAGAACATACACTTCGTCCACATGAGTTTGCCCGAGATAGACAAGGACGAGATTGATTTAAGCGTCGAGTTCCTCGGGAGGCGCTTCGATTACCCCATTATGATTGCGGGAATGACAGGAGGAACTAAAGGTTCGCAGCTCGCCGGAAAAATCAACAAGACCCTCGCTAAAGCCGCCCAGGAGCTCAACATTCCAATGGGCGTTGGCAGTCAGAGGGCGATGATTAGAAAGCCTGAGACCTGGGAAAGCTACTACGTTAGGGACGTGGCCCCCGATGTATTCCTCGTCGGAAACCTCGGGGCGCCGCAGTTCGCCGAGACGATGCCGGGACGCTATGGCATTGAGGAAGCCCTCAAAGCTGTCGAGACGATTCAAGCGGATGCTTTGGCTATTCACCTAAACCCCCTCCAGGAGAGCGTCCAGCCTGAGGGAGATACGCAGTATAAGGGGGTTCTCAAGGCTTTGGCCGAGCTTAAGGGCGAGTTCCCCTATCCGATAATAGCTAAGGAGACGGGTGCGGGCGTTTCGATGGAGGTGGCGGTAAGACTTGAAAGCATTGGCATAGACGCTATAGACGTCGGCGGCCTTGGCGGGACTTCATGGAGCGGTGTGGAGTATTACAGAGCTAAAGATGAGAGGAGCAGGAATTTGGCTTTGAAGTTCTGGGACTGGGGCATTCCAACGGCATTAAGCGTTGCTGAAGTCAGATACGCGACTGACCTGCCCATCATTGCCACTGGGGGAATGAGAGACGGGATAACGATGGCAAAGGCCATAGCACTGGGGGCAAACCTTGCGGGAGTTGCCCTGCCTCTTCTAAAACCAGCGGTGAAGGGCGACGTTGAAGGCGTTGTAAAAATCCTCCTCCGTTACATAGACGAGCTCAAAAATGCGATGTTCCTCGTCGGGGCGAAAAACGTGGATGAGCTCAGAAAGGTGCCTCTCGTTGTTACGGGATTCACACGGGAGTGGCTTGAGCAGAGGATTGATTTGAGGGAGTATCTGAGGAACCGGTGTGCCCGCTGAGCTCATTAATATCCTATCCATGGCCTTTTATTTTATGGGTAAGTTCCCCGATTTCTGGCGGGATGACGGCTTCTGCCGGTGTTGATTCCAGTGCAGCCCATGGCCATCTTCTGTTTCCTTCTCCCTTTTGTCTGGACACTGCAGTTACCGGGCACACGGTTATACTAACAGCCCAACTCCAAAATGCACACCTTTTTAAACCCCACCCTCAACTATTACTCAGCATGGCCTTATGCTCGTCTGAGCTTAGAGGCCAGAAAGGAGGATAAGACATGATAAAAATACACACACTTAGTGGTTACGAGGAAGTAGGGAAGAACATGACCGCCGTTGAATACAACGGAGAGGTTGTTATAATCGATATGGGGATCAGGCTTGACCGGGTCTTGATCCATGAGGATGTTAGCATTCAGCACTTTCCGACAAAGGAGCTCCAGAAGCTTGGAGCTATCCCGGATGATAGGCCTATCAGGGATAAGAAGGTTGTGGCGATAGCTTTTTCTCACGGCCACCTTGATCACATCGGTGCGGTGGCAAAGCTTGCCCCCCACTAT
>JALSON010000188.1 GCA_026986455.1 Thermococcaceae archaeon
CCGATGTCGTGCAGGGCGTAGGCCTTTCTCAAAAGGTCTCCAGCGATTTCCGGCTCAATCTCTAGGACTCCGGCGAGGAACTCATTGTATTTTCTGTTAAGATAAAGACCCTCCACAAACTCTAGACCCTTTTTTATGTGATTTTCCATTGTCTCAACACACAACCCATCGCTGAAAAAGGCACAAGGGATCATACGATACCACGCTCCCTGTCGTATTCCCCAGTAAAGACAACTTCAACATCCTGCCCTAGAGCAATCGCCTTGGCAACTTTGTAAGCCCCGTTTAAGTCCGTTAACTCACGATTCCATCCTCTCAGCTCAACCTTGCTCGCAGAATAGAGCTCTAGAAGTTTCTTAGGACTCACAAGAACGGTCTCCTTCCCTACAGAAACGGGCACGAGAAAGCCCCTGAGGATTGAAACTCCCTTAACGGTCAGCCTCTCAACTTCCGCTAAAACGTCCCGCGACCTCTTGGTCGGGTCACCCATTAACTTTACGAGCGTTCCCTTAAGGATTCTGTTCACGGCCTTATTGAGGGAACTTGCACTTTTTCCGTGAACCTCAGTGACGATTTCTTGGTATGTCTTCGGCACTCTGGGGTGGATGGTCTTGCCTATCATCAGCTCGATGGTTTTTTCAACCTTTTCCTTTGGATATGGACCCTTCGAGGCGTCTTCGAGAACGGTTATTCTGGCGTTTCTCTCCCCCTCGTAGCGGGCAACCCTCCCAAAGCGCTGGAGGAGCGAGTTTATGGGAGCCCCGTCAGTTACCATGACATCAACCGAGAAATCAACGCCCGCCTCGACGGCCTGGGTCCCGATGAGAAGGAAGCTCCCTTCCCTTTTCCACTCCCTCAAACGGCCGATTAGCTCCCTCTTGTGGCTTGGGGTCATCCTGCCATGGATGAGCATTATTCTATCCTTCTCGAATCCAAGGTTCGAACGCTCCAGAGCCTCATCGTAGAGTTTAACCGCCCTGCCAACAGAGTTCACGATAATCGCGTTTTTCCTTCCCGGTTCGACGAAGTCGAAGGGATTTCCTGAGTTGAGTTCAATGGTTATCTCTTTTTTGAATTCCCTCTGAATGAAGGGGTCATTTTCATCCGGCAAAAGCACGTGAAACTCGTACCCGTTCCTCTTTGCGTACCTCTCGAAAAGCTTCACGTGGGCGCAGGCGAGGGTCGCGGTCATGACAACTACTGGAACCCTTTGAGATGTTAGGAACTCGAGAACCGCCATAAAAGCTGTAATCATTGATTCATCCTCAAGAAGGAAATGAGCCTCGTCGAAGATTAGCAGAGACGTCAGTATCGAAGCCTGGGTGAGATAGTCGTAGCCGAACTCTCTGCCGGCTTTGACACGACCTCTTTTCTTGGTGTTAAGCTTCAGGATGTCCCACGTGAAGGTGTCGGCGGTGGTTATGTTCAGCGGGAAAAGGTGCAGGAACTCACCGCTAGAACCCATCATTTTCGTCCTGGAGAAACCGAAGGCCTCATCCGCCGTCCTCTGGATGTCCTCGATGATTGAGCGCATCGGAAGAACGTGGATAACTCTATCGAAGAGAGAAGCATCTTTGAGCGAATGAATGGCGAGAGAGAAGCTGAGGAGCGTTTTTCCATAGCCCGTTGGAGCCTGGAGGATCAAAAATGGTGAGGGACTTGAGGTCGCGAGGTGGAAGGCCTCCTCAAGTAAAGGCCTCTTCTCAGGCTTAAACCCCTTGGCTCTGGCGAGCCTTTCAACGGCCTCGTTATAGGCCTTCATACCAGCACCCCCAGGTGCTCCTCCCACATGAAAGCCCTCATGACCCTCCGAAACTCACCGCTCGCCCTGCCACTCCCCTCGAGGAGCGCCCTGCCCTGACGGAAGAGCCGAAAGATGGCATCTCTGATTAGCTCTTTCTTTCCGCTGTTAATCGCCCTATACAGGTCCTTAACGAAGATATATGCCAGCATCTCTCCATCTCCGTTGATGCCCTTCCAGAGCTCCTTTTCGGCAACGTCTACGAGGGCCCAGAGGGGGTATTTCCGAACGATAACGTTCTTCTCTTTGAGCTCAACGAGGAGCGGCAGTCCTCCGACCTTTAAGGACTCAATCTTCTTCACATAAGCCGTGAGGTACTCGCTCAGCCCGGTGAGGTTGAGCTGGATAGTTTTGAGCTCGGTGTAAACCTGACCCTCTAGGCTTATAAGGTGAAGAGTCACGGGATAAACTTCTTCGACGACATTCCTCCCCTCCTCTGCGAGCTTCATGGCCAGCCTCATCTCGTAAAGCTCTTCGGTGCTCAGTGAGACTCTCCCTGAAATCCCCGCCTCGGTCAGGGGGAGGATGCCCTTTTCGATGACTTCCTCGACCTCGTAGGGCCAGAAGCCCTCAATGCCCGGCTTTGTCATGAGATAGTACTTTCCGCCAAGGAAACCTGCGAAGGACGTGAAGAATCCCACCGCCACGAGGGAAAACCACATGGGGTCGAGGCGTATCTGAGCCTTTTGGCCTGTCGTCGGTGTAAGGAAACCGCTCTGGCGCTCATAGTACTCAGGCTGTTTGATTATCGCCGGCAGTATTGCCAGCGCTCCGTTGTACTCGATGCCGAGATAGGTCCCGTTTTTGTCTATTTTTACCTCCGAGAGCGATTTTGAGGGGTCAAACTCACCCTCGCGGAGGAGTTTTATCGTCTCTTTGATGATGAGCTCGAAAAGCTCACCGTAGGTTTCCGGCGCGCTCCTGCTGAACCAAGTCATTAGAACCTTGTCGAAAGAGTTCCTGTCGTT
>JALSON010000189.1 GCA_026986455.1 Thermococcaceae archaeon
CTGCTACCGTCCCCGAAGTAGTTCATTATGCGCTCCTTGAGATAACCGGTCAGCACAAAGACCTCGTCCACACCTGCTTTAATCAGCTTCTCAAGGACATACTCCATAATCGGCTTGTTGAAGAAGGGAATCATGGGCTTTGGCCTGTAAACTGTCAGGGGAAGAAGCCTCGTCCCCTTACCGCCTGCCATAATCACTGCCTGCATTGTGTGCACCAATGAATTATCTTTTTCCTGATTAATATGCTTTGCGCATGCAGGAGCGTGCCTAAAACTATATGATGTTTGTTATGTGGGAAGAGTAAAGTCTTCCGGGGCATCTCAGACAGGTAAAAAAACTTCAAGCACTTACGAAACAACCCCAACTTTAACTTTTAGACACGCCCGCATGCAGGAGCGTGCCTGAAAGTTTGGAAAGCTGGTGATGATGCCTGAGATTTTTACATTTTTCTTTTGAAAGCCTCGGGGTGGGGAGGAGGTCAGATTTTTCAGAAAAAGGGTTCACCCACCTAACCCGCAAACATCGACAATCGCAGATATGCCCGGCATGCGGGGAAGTATTTTTAAGTCGCCGGATAACTATCTGAAGGGGGCGATGTGTATGAATGCGCTCGAATACCTCGAAAAAAGGCTTGAAAAAGAGCAGTTTGAGAAGATTAAAGCGATAGATAACCCGGAACTCCATGAATTTCTGGCAAGGTATATTGAGCTTTTGAACCCTGACCGGGTTTTTGTATGCACAGACAGCGAAGAGGACGAGCTTTACGTCAGGTGGAAGGCGCTTTATTACGGGGAGGAGAGGCTCCTCGAAACACCGGGGCACACAGTGCATTATGACAGCTACTATGATCAGGCAAGGGACAAGGCAAACACCAAGCTCCTGGTTCCCGGAGGAAAAAAGCTGCCTTTCCTGAACACCCTTGACAGGGAAGAGGGGCTCAGGGAGATTCATGAGCTCATGAAGGATGTGATGAAGGGGAAGGAACTGTTTGTGTGCTTTTTTGTTCTTGGGCCGAAGGAGTCAGTCTTCACGATTCCAGCGGTTCAGCTCACGGATTCCGCTTACGTGGCCCACTCCGAGTTCATCCTCTACAGGAAGGGCTATGAGGAGTTCAAACGTCTTGGAAGACAGGCAAAGTTCCTCAAATTCGTGCACAGTGAGGGCGAGCTCGATGAGAGAAAAACGAGCAGGAACCTCGATAAGAGAAGGATATACATTGACCTTGAGGACGAGACAGTCTACTCCGTAAACACCCAGTACGGCGGAAACACGATAGGCCTTAAGAAGCTTGCATTCAGGCTAACAATCCGGCGGGCTGTGAAGGAAGGATGGCTGAGCGAGCACATGTTCCTGATGCGCGTCAACGGCCCCAACGGCAGAAAGACCTACTTCACCGGAGCCTATCCGAGCATGTGCGGGAAGACATCAACGGCAATGATACCGTGGGAAAACATCGTTGGTGACGACCTTGCCTTCATAGTGCCCATGAAGGGAGAAGCGAGGGGTGCAAACGTTGAGAAGGGCGTCTTCGGCATAATTCAGGGAGTTAATCCTGAGGATGACCCGATAATATGGAAGGTGCTCCATTCCCAGCATGAGATAATATTCTCGAACGTGCTTATCAAGGACGGAAAGCCCTACTGGAACGACATGGGAATTCCCATACCCGATGAAGGGGAGAACCACAGCGGTCGTTGGTGGAGGGGGAAGAAGGATGAGGAGGGCAACGAAATCCCTCCAAGCCATAAAAACGCACGCTTCACGGTTAGTCTTGAGGCCTTCCCCAACGTCGACCTCGAAGCTCTGAACGCCCCCTGCGGCGTCAAAATCGGGGGAATGATCTTCGGAGGCCGTGATAAGGATACATGGCCTCCGGTCAGGGAGGCATTTAACTGGAAGCACGGAGTCGTTACGATGGGAGCCGCGCTTGAGAGCGAGACCACAGCCGCAACCCTTGGAAAGGAAGGTGTCAGGGCATTCAATCCAATGGCAATTCTGGATTTCATGAGCGTCCATCTGGGAGAATACATTGACAACTATCTGAAATTCGCGGAAAAAATCACGGAGGAACCAAAAATCTTTGCGGTCAACTACTTCCTCCGCGACGAGAAAGGGAACTGGCTCAACCACAAGCTCGACAAGGCCGTCTGGCTCAAGTGGATGGAGCTAAGAGTTCACGGCGATGTGGAGGCCATAGAAACGCCCATAGGTTACATTCCGAAGTACGACGATCTAAAGAGGCTCTTCAGGGAGGTTCTCGGCAAGGGATACAGCAGGGAGGACTATGAAAAGCAGTTCACTATAAGAGTTCCCAAGCTTCTGGCCAAAATTGAGCGCATAGAGAGGATATACCGCGAACAGGTTGGAGAGGTTCCCGGGGAGTTCTACAGAATCCTCGGGGAGGAGAGACAGAGACTGAGGGATGCAAGGGCAAGATACGGGGACTATATAAGCCCCTTCAGGTTTGAGGAGTGACCCTCCTTTTTCTTAATTTCGTTAAATACCGTTCCAAAACTCTTTTAATGTCCAAATCAGATATATCACGCAAGATGATACCATGAGGTGGGAACATGAGCGGGGACGTTGAAGTTCTAATAAGGGGAAAGCTTCCTCAGCCGATTAAGAATCTTGCTGAGATGGCCTACAACTACTGGTGGAGCTGGAACAGGAGGGCTACAAAGCTATGGGAGTATATAGACCCTGAACACTGGGCGGAGTTTAAAAATCCGGTTAAGCTTCTCCTCGATACTCCCAGGGAGAGGCTG
>JALSON010000190.1 GCA_026986455.1 Thermococcaceae archaeon
GGGTTCTCCCCCACCACGTCGAGGAGCGTCTTCTGGTATTCTCTGGCTTCCTTCGAGACCGTGTTGAGGGCAAACTCTCTCTTCAGACCTGCTATTGCCTTATGTGGGTCGAGGGTGAAGGTCTCGGCATCGAACCAGTGAAAGCGCCTCGTCATTCTTTCCCTTTCATTCATGCCCTGCTGTATGACCGCCCAGTTGCCCTCTTCGTCTAAGAAGAAAACGTGGTGGTACAGCTGGTAGCCGGTCTGCAAAGCCACTGTGTCAACCTTGGCTACGAGACGGGATGTTCTGACGTAGGGCTCCGGATCGAGTTCATAGAGCTCCGCTATCCTCCTCAGTTCCTCCGGCGTTGCCCGGCTCTTCTTCCCCTTGCCCCCGGCAGCTTTTAGGCCGAGTTCCTCCCTGCACAGGACGTCCTTTATCATACCCGCCGTTACGGTGGTCGAGCCCGAGGAGTCCCAGTCCATCCCGATGACGTTGTTAAACGCCTGAAACCACACCGGATCGGAGAGCCTCTCAAGCAGGCCTCTGGTGCCGTACTCTTCAACCGCTAGAAGGAGCACTAACCGGGTGAGCTTCCTCATTCTCTGGGCGAGCCACGCCGGAACGCGGCCGCCGTGAAGGGGCAGGTCTGCGATATTTCTCATCGCTGTATTCTCATTCCGAAAGGATTTAAATGTTGCCGGAGAGCGGGGGCAGACAGGTAAGGGGCGTGTCTGAGATTGTTTATGTATGTCGGGTTATGCGGTTAGCCCTCAGATGGTATTCCCCCGAGAGTGCAAAAACTTCAAAAGAATAAAACCATCAAACAAAACAATCCCAACTTTTAGACACGCCCCCAACAGGTGAGAAAGGTTTTTATCCTCCTCACCATTTTACGGAATGATAACATCCGGGAGGCATGATTATGGGAGTTGAAAAGGTTCCAAAATACGACATTCCGGTAAAGAAGGTTGATTACGTTTTTATTGAGCTCGATAAGATGAAGCCGCATGAGCAGCTCGTCCAGAAGGAGCTTGAGGATTTCATTGAGAGCGTTACGGGCTCCGGCGTTTTCTGGAAGCCAATGCTCCTCGCAAAGGTTCCGGGCGAGGATATGTATCTCATAGTTGACGGCCACCACAGATGGGCTGGACTTCAGAAGCTCGGTGCCAAGAAAGCCCCTTCCGTTATTCTGGACTATTTCAGCGATGATGTGAAGGTTTTCACATGGTATCCTGCCTTTAAAGGCGACCTTGAGGGGGTTATTGAGAGGCTGAAGAAAGAAGGTCTCGAGGTAATCGAAGACCCTGAGGCGGAGAAAAAGGCCGAGAGGGGAGAGATCGCCTTCGCCCTCGTCGGTGAGAAGAGCTTCGCCATTCCAGGAGCTCTGGATGAGCAGAAGAAGGTGAGCAGGGTTCTCGACGAGATGAATCAGGAAAAGGCAATAGAACTCATTTACTACGGCCTCAAAGAGGACGCCAAGGAGGACATGGCAAAGGGCGAGATAGACTACGTCTTCATAAGAAAAGCCCCGAGCAAGGAGGAGGTCATGGAGCTCGTCAAGCGCGGTGAGGTCTATTCGCCAAAAACGACGAGACACGTTCTCCCGTTCATTCCCGATATGATAGACGTCAAGCTTGAGGATCTCTTTTGATTTGATTTTTAATGTTTTAATTTTCCTGCCGATGAAGGCTACTCGGCCGAGTTATGATGGAGGGGCGGTGGTTGAAATCATCAGGGGGATAATTTTCGATGTTGATGAGACTCTGGTCTATTATGAGGGCTATGATCACCGGGAATGGTACGATAACTGGGTGATGCCGGCCCTCAGGAAACACGGAATCGAACTTGACTACAAAACCTACAGGAAGACCGTAAGCGGTGAGCTGCCGAGGAGCTACGTGGAGCGCTTTGGGATAGACCCAATCGAGCTCTGGAGAATAATTGATGGAGTAAACCTTGAGTACAGGAAAAAGCTCGCCTCTGAGGGGAAGATAAAAGCCTTCCCCGATGCTGAGATGCTGGCTCATTTTAAACAGCTCGGTTTGAAGCTCGCAGCGGTCAGCAATGCTTCTCAGGAATGCACGGAATTTGTTCTGAAGCTTTTTGACCTGAAACAGTATTTTGATGCAATTTTCGGGAAGGATTACAGTTATCTTGACGGGGTAAAGCCAAGCCCATATCTCATTGAAAAGGCCCTAAATGCCCTTAACTTGAGGCCTGAAGAGGTTCTGGTGGTGGGTGACAGCCACCACGATGTTCTTGCTGCAAAGAGGGCAAGGGTTAGAGTTGTTAATATTACCCGTTTCGGGGAAGTTGAGGGAGCGAATTACTATGTTAAAGATCTGCGGGAACTTGTTGAGCTGGTAAAAAGGATAGGGACTCAGTCCCCGTAGAATTCCTTCTCAAAGACGTCTATTCCAACCTCGAGGCCCTCAAGCCAGCTAAGGAACTTCCCAACGTCTTCATCCCGGAATATCGCTCCATGCTGTGGTGCTATGACCTTTGGTTTGAGTTTCCTTACAGAGCGAATCCATCCCCTTAAAGCCCTTGTTGAGCTCATATAGCGTTTGTGGAAGCCTTCCATGTGTCTGACGTGCTCCTCAAAGTCCTCAACAAAGAGGTACCACTCCCCCTCAGGAAAGGCCGCCGCGCCTATATCAGAACTGAAAAGAATGCCGCTCTTTTCGTCGTAGAAGCTGAAGTTCCCGGGACTGTGGAGGTAGTGGCTTGGAATAGCTCTTATCACCGAGTTGCCAAGCTTG
>JALSON010000191.1 GCA_026986455.1 Thermococcaceae archaeon
ACGGGGAGGGAATAGAATTCTATCTTGAGCAGGAGGAGGAGCTTGAGAGGATAATTTTCTCCGGAGAGTACAGAAGAGCCGCATGGGATGAGATAAAGAAGGTCAGGAGAATGGACATCATAGATGACTACATAGGGGCAGTTCTCGATTTTGTGGGTCATGAGACAGGCCTGAAGGTTCTTCTGGATGAGGCAAACGGAGCCGGTTCGGTGGTTGCACCCTACCTTCTGAGGGAGATGGGGGCAAAGGTGATAACCATCAACGCCCATCCTGATGGACATTTCCCCGGGAGAAAGCCTGAGCCGAGGTATGACAACATAGCCTATCTTGGAGGGCTTGTGAGGGAGCTGGGTGCAGACCTGGCGATTGCCCAGGACGGAGATGCTGACAGGATAGCCGTTTTCGATGAGAAGGGCAACTACGTTGATGAGGACACCCTTATAGCTCTCTTTGCAAAGCTGTATGTGGAGGAACACGGCGGAGGAACTGTCGTTACCTCAATAAACACCGGTTCCAGGATTGATAAGGTTGTTGAGGACGGTGGGGGCAAGGTCTACCGTGTGCCCCTCGGCCAGCCCCATGACGGCATAAAGAGGTACAATGCAATCTTTGCCGCAGAGCCGTGGAAGCTCATCCATCCAAAATTTGGCCTCTGGATAGACAGCTTCGTCACGATGGGTCTGCTGATAAAGCTCATAGATGAGAGCGGAAAACCCCTGTCAGAACTTGTCAGGGAAATTCCCGCATACTACCTCATCAAAAAGAACGTGAAGTGTCCTGAGGAATACAAAAAGGCTGTGCTCGACATGGCCCAGCATGAGCTCCAGAAGGCTCTCAGGGATGAGATAAAGGAGGTTCTTACAATCTCCGGCTTCAGATTCAACCTCAGCGATGGCTCATGGGTTCTGGTGAGGCCGAGCGGAACCGAACCGAAGATAAGGGTCGTGGTGGAAGGGGTTATGGAAAAAAGAAAAGAGCAGCTTTTCAAGCTTGCCTATGGAACTGTCAGCAGAGCCGTTGAGAGGCTCAAACAAACTTCGCGGGTCTGAGGGTTTTCACCGTTATATCCTTTTTATCTATCATGACCTTGAATCCTTCCTTTGCGACGAATGTTTTAACGCCCGTTACGTTTTCTATGAACCTTGCCTCCTTGTAGGGATTTGCGAAGTGCATCTTCATGCCTATGTGGTTCATTACAATGACCTCCGGCCTCTGCCTCATGGTCTTCAGCATATAAACGACATCCTCGGTGCACAGATGATACGGTATCCTCATGTCCCTCGGCCTGGTTATTGCTATAATCATGAGCCTTGAGCCCTCGTGCCATCTCTTCAGCTCATCGAAGTACTGCGTATCCGGTATGTATGATATGTCCCCGAACCTCGTCCCCATTCGAAATCCTATGGTTGTGGGATCTGAATGCATCGAGGGCGTTATCGTGAGTTCTTCCTCACCGATGGAGAGCCGGTTCCCCGGCTCGGGTGTGTGGACCTCTTCAAGCGAGTCGAGATGATATTTTGAAACGGCCGGATTGTAGCTGTCATCACCGTAAACGACGCTCTTTGAGGCTATCAGAACCCCCCTCTTCTTAAGGGCCCCTCCGGTCATGGCCTCTATCATTATCTCTGCATCGCTGCAGTGGTCAACATGTCTGTGCGAGACGAATATGACGTCGAGCTTCCTCGGATCGAGCTTGTAGCGCCATGACCGCACCAGGGCACCCGGCCCCGGGTCAACGTAGAGGTTCCTGCTTGCTTTGATGAAAAAGCCTCCTGTGGAGCGGAACTGCGTTATCGTAATGAACCTGCCGCCGCCGCTGCCCAGAAAGGTTATCTCTATCACAAGTACACCCCCGTTTTCTTTTTCAGACAGTAAAACTAGGATGGGAGGGTATATAAGATATTTGGCCTTCCTAATCATGTCCGGACTGTGTGCTGATGATTTTTCATCATGCCTGTACAGCAAATCAACAAAACCGTTTAAAGCACATTGTGTAAATTAGAGTGGTGATAATCATGAATGAAATCCTTAGGGAAATTGAAAAGCTTAGGGATGAGATGGTTGGGAGTCTTGTGGAGCTCATAAAGATTCTGGCGATAAGTCCGGATTACGGGTACGAGGGCGAGTACGACAAGGCAATGAAACTCTTGGAAATTATAAGGGAGTGGCCTTTTGACAGGATTGAACGGTATGATGCCCCGGATGAGAGGGCCAAGAATGGTGTTAGACCGAACATTCTCGCCTATTATTACGGCGAGCAGGGTGAGGAAAGCCCGCGCATGTGGATTCTTGCTCATTTGGATGTCGTTCCGCCCGGCGAAGGATGGACTGTCACCGAGCCCTTCAAGCCGGTCGTCAAGGATGGTAAGGTCTACGGTAGAGGAAGCGAGGATAACGGTCAGAGTATTGTTTCTTCACTTTACGCGGTTAAAGCGTTGATGAATCTCGGCATAAGGCCCAAGCGTACAATCATTTTAGCTTTTGTGAGTGATGAGGAGACGGGAAGCAAGTACGGTATTGAGTGGCTGATGAAAGAGCATCCCGAACTCTTTAAAAAGGACGACCTCGTCCTCGTGCCTGACGGGGGTAATGAGGATGGAACCTTCATTGAAGTTGCGGAGAAGAGCATCCTCTGGATGAGGATTAAGGTTAGGGGCAGGCAGGTTCATGCGAGCATGCCGGATAAGGGGCTCAATGCGCACCGTGTAGCTCTGGATTACGCTTATCACCTCGACAGGCTTCTTCA
>JALSON010000192.1 GCA_026986455.1 Thermococcaceae archaeon
CTGATAGAATTGTGAGGGAGTTCGGGGCGAAGGGCATCGTCATGGGCGATTCCCTCGGACAGGTCGCCAGCCAGACGCTTGAGAACATGTACATCGTCAGTCAGGCGACTGATTTGCCGATTTACAGGCCGCTCGTGGGGCTCGACAAGGAGGAGATAGTTGGGATAGCGAAGGAGATAGGCACGTTTGAGCTCTCAACCCTCCCAGAGGACGAGATTCCGTTCATACCAAAGCATCCGGTAATAAGAGGCTCCTGGGAGGAGTTCCGGAAGATTTACCGGGAGGTCTTTGGGGAGGAACCGATGAAGAGGGAGTGCTGAAGATGGACGGTAAATGCGTATGGATTTTAGGTGGAGGAGTCTCATCAAACTCGGGGAATAATTTAAAGAGGAACATCTTTGGGATTCTGGAGGGTTGGAAAATCGACACTCAGAAGATTAAAGATGAGTTAAGGGAGTGGTGATATGATGAACCTTCAGCACCTCGCATCGTACATCAGCCTTTCCCTTCCGGTAATCTTTATCCTCGGCCTGGCCCTGGTTATCCATGCCAACCCCTGGTTCTCCTTAACGGGAAACGCCCTGAGCGACATGGGTTCAACAAGGAACCCGGTGAACTACTACTTCAACGGCTTCCTGATGGCCTTCGCCGCTCTCAGTTTCATAGCTGCTATCGGGGCCCTGAGGAATGGCCTGTCCTATATAATGCCGCTCGCGATGGTGTTTCTGTTCCTCGTGGGAGTCTTCCCGGAGGAGTACGCGCCCCATGCTCCGGCCGCGGTGCTCTTCTACGTCCTCGCACTGGCGGACATAGCCATCATCGGAATAAAACTCGGCCGGAATGGGATTTCAGCAGGCTACGCCTGGAGCGTTCTGGCGGTGCTCACATTCGCCCTGATGCTATACCTCGTGAAGGCGAGAGTTTTCAAGGGCCTGGCCATTCCGGAGCTTGTAGGGGCCGCCACAATACTGGCGTGGTTCCTCTACATCGGCCTGCTCCAGCTCATGGGGTTTTAAACTCTGAGTTGAGGAAAGCTTCATATATCCCTTCCCTTTTTCTTCAATCATGAAGGCGGTGGCTCTCTTAAGCTCCGGCATTGACTCACCGGTGGCTATATACCTCATGCTCAGAAAGGGCTTTGAAGTGACCCCGGTTCATTTCAGGCAGAGCCCCAAGAAGGAGTCCAAGGTTCTTGAGCTCTGCGAGGTTCTTGGAAGGTACGGAAGGCTGAACGAGCCAGTAATCGTTGACGCCTACGAGGAGCAGGCACCGGTTTTTTCGAAGCTGGCAGGGATTGGAAAGGCCAAATGGACGTGCCTCTTCTGCAAGTGGACGATGGTGAGGAAGGCCTGCAGGATTGGACACCGAACAAGCGCGAGGGCGATAATCACGGGAGACAGTCTCGGCCAGGTCGCTTCGCAGACCCTCGACAACCTGCTCATAATAAGCACCGCGAGCGATCTGCCCATTTTGAGGCCCCTCATAGGCCTGGACAAGGAGGAGATAGTGGGAATTGCCAAGAATATAGGGACGTTCGGGATGAGCATCGAGCCCGAAGAACAGTGCCCCTTTGTGCCGAGGCATCCTGTGGTGAGGGGCTCGCCCGAAGAGTTCAGGAAGATTAAGCGGCAGCTTATGAACTGGGGAGTCCTTTAATTACCCAATTCTGTCCATAACTGAACGTTTACGGAAAGCTTTTAAAGACTTCCTCCAAGCCTTTTCCGGTGATGGCAAATGAACGTGTTTAACAGCACACTTGAGCTTTTTGAAAGGTACAAGCCCACCCCCCTCGTAAGGCTTTCAGCGGAAAGGGGGGATGTATTTTGCCAAGCTGGAGTTCTTTAACCCCTTCAGCAGGAGCATAAAGGACAGGGCCGTTTTTAACATGCTTATGAAGGCCCTGGAGCGCGGGGACATCAACGGCACGAAAAGGCTTTTTGAAGCAACCTCCGGCAACGTTGGAATTTCTATGGCGGCTTTGAGCAACGTTTTTGGCATCGAGTTCAGGGCGTACCTGCCCAAACCGACGCCCAAGGCTACACAGGTTCTCCTGAGGGTTCTCGGTGCGGAGGTCGTCATGACGGACTTCGAGACGATAGACCCGGTGATGGTGCTCTTTGTGGAGGAGGAGGCCAGGAAGGCAGGAGCAGTGAACCTGAACCAGTTCGAGAATGACGACAACTTCGATGCCCACTACCGCTTCACCGCCAGGGAGATTGAGGAACAGCTGAAGAGCATAGGGAAAACGGCCGACGTCATAATAGCCGGCATTGGAACCTCCGGACACATAGCTGCTCTGGCAAAGTACTTCAAGGAGCGCTACGACACGCAGGTTATCGGCGTCGTCCCTGCGAAGGGTGAGAAGATACCCGGCATCAAGAGGCTTGAGACGAAGCCCAAGTGGTACTTCCAGGTCGAGGTGGACAGGGTCTTGGAGATAACACGGGGGGAAGCCATCGAAGGAGCAATCCGCGTTGCCAGAAGCGACGGTCTTCTCATAGGCCTGAGCTCCGGGGCAGTTGTGAGGGCCTATGAGAAAGTTGCCGGGGAGCTCGGCGAGAAGACCTACGTCCTCATTTTCCCGGACGATGGGTTTAAATACGTGGAGGTCTTTGAAAGCTACTTGGGAGAAAAATGAAGAAACTGAGGCTTTCCATATATCTCCTTTTTCTTCAGGGGTTCTTTCTGCTTTACTTCGCCTACCAGAGCGGTTATTATGCTGTCTATGTGCTCTTTGCCCT
>JALSON010000193.1 GCA_026986455.1 Thermococcaceae archaeon
TGAGAGATTACTTAAAAAAGAAAAAAAACATACATCTCCCATTACAAATCAAGCTTTTAGATCACTACGGGGGCGAAAGAATAAATGTTGTTGCAAAAAATGACGTTGAACTCGCCAAAATATACTTATTCTTTGATCTAATCGGTGCGATCGCAAGAAAGAAATTTGGATTTGATGGAGAAGCGGAAGGCCTTGTTCCCCCGCATATTAATGTTTTTGCTACTGGAGAGGAAGACAGGTTAAGATGGGATAAAAGGTTCAGAGAAAAAAAGATGCGAGAACAAAAAATGCGGCCCCTCACACTTGAAGACATAATAGCGAATGATGAAATACTAGAAATTATTGCTGCTGAAATTGCAAGAAAATCGAAACAGAATGTAGAGAAAGAAGACGTACTGCAAACAATCAAAGAATATATCCCGTACATAAAAGAAATCACAGACTCGTACCCACAGGAACCTAATTTCTATAAAAAGATGCTTGAGGGGGCGCCAGACGCAACTCTTATCGACAAGCTACTACCACAGATAAATAGCCGCATGTACAGGGCGATGGAAAAGCTTGCAGAAAAAATGGAGGAAGATTTCAAGGAAGTAGAACAGGAACCAACTGCGGCTGCTACATTCCCAGCATCTACTACAAAGATCATCACCAAGAAGGAGCCGGCCCTCGAGGACATTGCGATAGAATCATTGAAACGCATGGGCGTTGACCTGAAGTTAGAGACGGGAAACGTTCCGGAGAGGAAGTCGAAGATCTTCTCGTGGCTGGTGCAGAACGGTTTGATAAAAGTAGAAGAGGAGAACGGGAAGCCGGTAGTGAGGGCAACGGATGAGCTGAACAGAATCGTTGGGAAGATCGGGGCGAAGTCCGCCGCGGCGATGATTAAGTGGGCGGCGGAGGAAGGGGCAGCGAAGGAGCACGTGGAGCCCCTGGCGAAGATCCTCGGAGCGCTGGAGGAGTTCAGGCAGGTGGCGAAGAGAGATGACCCGGCACTGGCGAAGGCACTGAAGAAGGCCATGAAGAGCAAGCACACGGTGCGGGAACTGCTCCACGTGTCCGTTGGTATGCTCCCGCTCGAAGAGCTCTCAGAGAAGTGGAAAGATAAATTCGGCCTTTCACTGATTGAACTCCTCAGAAAGAGTCCAGAGCTGACAGGGGCTTTCATCGAATCCATGGGAAACCTAAGAGAGCTCGCCTCACACGAGGTTCCGGTGGAGTGGGTTTCACTGCTCAAGATGTTGGATGGAAAAACCCCGAAGGAAGAACTCGAGAGGGCCCTAAAAAGGGTAACCCTTCTCAGGATGGTCTTTTCGGCCTACGAATCGCTGGCGATAAGGGGCCTGCCAGAGAATGGAAAAGACGTCACCAGAAGGATGATGGACATCCTGGAAAGGGCCAAAGTAATGGTTCCGAGTGCCGATATCACCAATGAGCTAAGGGCTGAGTTGCAGGTTTTATCAAAGGTAACAGCCCTCATGAAGGACGAAACGTACATTGAAGCCATCGAGGAGGCGGTAGCGCCGATAGTGGCGAAGATACCGGAGACCAAGAAGGTTGGACTCTTCAAGCGCGAATCCCCGCGGAGAAAGGTGGAAGATTTTGTGGCAGTCCTCATGGAGGGAAACCTGAGCGAGGAGGAAGCCGAAGCGAAAGGTGAGGAACTGGAGAGATACCTCAGGGATTACCTGGGCGAAAAAGAGGCCAGAGAGCTGGTGAATAACCTCATGCTACCCTTCAGGGCGAAACTGCTCCTTAAGAGATACAGTGCCACCGAGGATTTCCTTTTCGACTACGCCCACTCAAAGGCTTCGCGCCTCCTTCTCATAGAGGCCCGCTTAGCAGAGACCCTCCGTGGCAGAAAAGTGCCCCACGACGCTATTCTCAGAACCATAGCGGGGGCACCATCGCTTCTGGGGAGAAAAAGGATAACCCTCAGGAGCTTTGAGAGGAACAGAGAAACACTGAAAAGGCTCCTCGGGTGAGTGCATGCTGGCACTGAGAGGGAACAGGGAGGAGATAGCGGCATGGTATTTCGTTGCCCTCCTCCTGTCCATCGCAGTTAAAGGCGAAGAAGAGACAGCGAAACCCATTCCCCTCTTTTTTCTCATCATCCTTGCCACGCTGCTCATGCTATTAGCCATCAAACTTTTTGATCCAGTTCTGATTAGAAGGCTTCTATTTGGCCTTGAACTCATTTTTCTTACCTTAGCGTTTGCATACTTCCTCAGTCCCCTCAGTTTACCGGGGTACCTTTCAATCGTTGCCCCCATTGTAAGAATCACTGCCGGAGAGAAGGTAGAAAACGCGTCTGTTGCGGTGATATCTGGCGTTTTAGCCGGACTCGTTGGGAAGGAGATGAGTCCAAATGATGCTGCACTTCTCCTCTCTATAACCGTCGTTTATGACTTTATCGCCGTCTTTGTAACCGACCACATGAAAACCATTGCCAGGGCCGTTTCTCCAGGTTTTTCCGAGGGACCCGTTCCCAGCGATAGATACTCCCTCGGCTCCGGTGATGTTGCATTGCCAGCCGTAATGGTTTCGGCCGCGTTTAAAGCGGCCCCGGTAGTCGGTATAGCCCTTACCCTGACGGCCATGGTCGGGCTGGTTCTGCTCTTTGTTTATGTTTCAAGAAAGCCGGGCATCCTGCCGGCTCTTCCGTTTATAGCGTCCCCCCAGCTTGTAGTGTACGTACTCTTAAGCCATCTGTGGTAGTTTAAACTCCAAATC
>JALSON010000194.1 GCA_026986455.1 Thermococcaceae archaeon
CGAGAATTGAGGCGGTCGGCATTTTTGATAAGAAGGTCAGGAGCATAGTGAAGCCCACGAGCGCTGAGGTCGATGTTCCAATCATAGACAAGAGAACAGCCCAGATTATTGCAATAACCCCAGACACCGTGCAGATAATGGACATGGAGACCTACGAGCTTTATGATGTTCCCATAGAAAGCGGCGTGGAGGATGGCATCAAGGATCAGCTCAGGGAAGGAATAAACGTTGAGTACTGGGAAACCCTCGGGAGAATTAAAATAATGAAGCTCAAGGGCGAGTGAGCCCTTTAACATTTAACATTTAACCAACATTTAACCTTAACTTTTGACCTTTAACCTTTTCTCCCCAGCATGCTTTCAATATCCTCAAGCCTCTTGATCGTCTTCTCCTTTAGCAGTTCGCTCTTTGAAACCCTGTCGGATGCGGTTTCTCCTATGAGCAGCCTGTCCCTCAGGAACGGCAGCCACAGGGTCTCCACTACAACCGAAACAAGAACCGTTACGACCGTTGCACTCAGGATAAGCTCCCCCCATCCAATAAGCCGGGTGTTATGGTAGTTCAGTCCAATTGCCAGGGGCAGGCTTGCCAGCGCTGCGGGCACTATTCCCCTCGGGCCTTCAAAAGCTATGAATAGGTACTCCCTCGGGCTCCACCACTTCAGGATAGGCAGGGCTGCAATGGGTCTTGCAACCAGTATAACACTGAGGGCAATTGCCACACCCTTCCCAAGATTTGATGTTATTACCCCGGTGCTGATGCTTGCCCCGAGAAGTGTGAATATGAAAATTGTGGCGATTGTGGCGAGGCTCTCGTTGAAGTGAACCTCCTTTGAGATGGCCCGCATAATCCTCTTCACGGTTCTCGGATCATCCTTCCTGAAGAATATCTTGTGGTTTCCGAGGACTATGCCAGTAACGGTCGCTACCAGATAGCCCGACGCATGGATGTACTCACCTAGAAGAAAACCCCCGAGCGCAAGCGCGAGCGTGAATATTTCAATCTCTGGGAGCCCCGTTATATCACTTTTCTTTATTATCCAATATCCCACGATTCCCAGAATAACCCCGGCTATTATAGATACCATCAGCTCATATATGAAGAATATAACAGCAGCAGGGTATAGGGAAATATAACTCGCAATGCTTTCAAGAAACTTGGCGGACGGTGCCTGGGGAACTAAGAGGGCTATCGCCACAGAGGTCAGGACTATTCCAAGGGGGTCATTGAATATGGACTCCGTAACAATCGTGGTCTCGATGTCCTGCTCAACCCGGTACTGTCTGAAGAGGGGTATCAGTGTGGCGGGGTCGGTTGCCCCGATAATCGCCCCGAAGAGGAATCCCACCAGGAACGGAACGTTAAATATGTATGAGAACACCACAGCGGCGATAATGGCTGTAACCAGAAGTCCTGCAGTGTCGAGAACCGCTATTGTGCCAAAGTTTTTCTTAAGAAGCTTCCAGCTCAGGTTGTGCCCCTCGGTAAAGAGGATTATCACGAGGCCGAAGACCCTTACATAATAGAAGAGCTCGTGGGCAAGTGCGCGGTTGATCCATCCCAGGATGGGCCCTATTAGAATCCCAAACAATATAAAGAGGGGTATATACGAAATGTTGAACTTCCTACTAACCATCAGTGATATCACGCCAACACTCAAAACCAGCATTAAGATAAGAGATAGCATGTTGATCTCAATCATTTTTATCACCTTCCGCTGCTTTCCGTGATTCAGGGCTTTTAAAAACCTCTTGGTACGCCCTTCAAAGTTTTCACATATTTTTATATCCGGAAACCCTTAAATAATTTGGCCGAGCCGGAGGTACACAGGGGGTGAGAGAATGGAGTTCCTCTATACGTATGAAACTCTCAAGCTGGAATTCCCTCTGAGCGAGCCGGAAAATGCAGATTTTGTTCTCCTGGGGGTCCCCTTTGACGGCACAACTTCATACAAGCCCGGAACGAGGTTCGGGCCAACCCTGATAAGGCACGCCACGCTGAACCTTGAGAGCTACATCCTCGATTATGATGTTGATATAGCGGAGTTCAGGATAGCAGACATAGGAGACCTGGCGATTGCGGCAGGGGATGCCGGTGAGACGATAAAACGGGTTGAAGAAACCATTGGAGAACTGAAGTCCATCAACCCTTCAGCCCTTCCAATCCTTCTCGGCGGGGAGCACTCTATAACCTTTGGAGCAGTTAAAGCCCTCAGACCTGAGAGCTATGTGGTTTTTGATGCCCATCTCGACCTGCGGGACAGGTATGAGGACAACCCCTACAACCACGCCTGTGTCGCCAGGAGAATCTCAGAGCTGGGGATAGGGGAAGCCATGTTCGGGATAAGGAGCGGTACAAGGGAGGAGGTTGAGTATGCTGAAAAACATGGCATACCATGGATTCATGCAAGGGATTACTCCTTTGATGCCTTCGTGGAGCTTGTGGAGCCGCTTCCCGAGCCGGTCTACCTTTCGGTGGATATTGATGCGTTTGACATCTCATTGGTGCCGAATACCGGAACTCCAGAGGCTGGAGGGTTGAGGTTCTGGGATGTCATTGAGGCGCTTGAATGGCTTGTTGAGAGCAAGGAGATTGCTGGCTTTGACATCATGGAGGTCGGGGGAAGCGGGCTCGGGGATGTGACCGCGCTAACGGCTGCAAAGCTGCTGTTCTATTTTATAGGGATGAAGGGAAAGCCCTGATCTGCATTCCTAAATTTCA
>JALSON010000195.1 GCA_026986455.1 Thermococcaceae archaeon
GATGATGCCCTTCCCTTTCCATTCCCTCAGAATTTTCTTCCAGCTGGGGTTAAACTCTATGCTGAAGGGCCCTCCCCACCTCCTGACAACGTCCTCGACGCTCTCCCTTACATGCTCGTCTTCTTCGGCTGCAATGATTATTTTATCGGCCCCGAAGGCCCTCGCCGTCAGTGCCACGTGGGTGGTTATCCGCTTGTCCCTCTCGGGCCTGTGTCCCAGGCGAAGCACCGCTATCATCATTCCTCACCCGCAAAGAGCTTCCAGTATTTCACGAAGTTTTCAGACCACGGCATGTTTTTGTAAAACTCATAGAGCACTTTTATCCTTTTCTCAATCCTCCCCTCGCTGTAGTTGCCGAGGACATTGTTCAGGTCTTTCTCCGGGGCGGAGGCAAATAGAAAGAGGGCATATAACCTTTCGTTTTCATCAAGCCTGAGCAGAACCTTGTTGACCTTTGCCCGGAGGGTCGGGTTAAGCCTGTCAAAGACAATATTTGAAATCCTCTGGTCAATATTGACGAGATACTCTGGGGTTACATCCACATGCTCGTGTCCCTTCATATCCTGCGGACTCTGAGCCACCAGCTTGTAATTTTCCTCCGTGAGCAGCTGGTATATCCTCGGGAAGTAGGGGGTTGCGAGGTAATCGTCCCTCGTTCCGATGAATCCGTGCCTGAAATCAACCACATACCACTTTCCGGATATATAAACCTCCGAGACTGGGTCTATGGTGCAGTCTTCGCCGTTGTAGAGACTCACTATCCTTGAGGGGATGTTAAGCGAGCGCATCATGGCCGTGAAGAGTATCTGCCCCTCGGTGTATCCAAAGCTCTCCTTCCGCTCTATCATCTCCATGGGGTCGAGGGTGATGTTACCGCTTTTCCGGGTGGACATCCAGCTGATCCAGTTATATACTGCAATTGCAGCTTCATAATCCGATTTTGCCCTTCTGATGAGGGGGAGCGCATAGGGTCTGAGGGCGGTGCGGTTGAAGCGTGATGTGGAGTTGTACTTCTGATTCCAGTATGCATCAACGATGTATTCGTCGGTAATCCAGTGGTATTTTGTCCCGTATGCCTTCATGAGAACCGTATTCGAGACGTTCCACGGCTTCCATATGACCACGGTCTTGGAGCTCTCCACGAGGGTTTTCACGGTATCTTTTGAGACATATCTCAGGGTGGCCGAGATGTAGCCCGAGACATAGCGGTAAGGGGCCTTAATTCTGTATGTTATCTTTTCCAGGGACTTCGGTGGGAGCGTCGACGGGATCCTTCCCCCTTCCACAACACTCATGCCGTCGAGGAGTGAGAGGGAGACGTTGTAGATATCGATGCTGTTTGCTCCGCGGTTGTATATTGACACCTCAACATCGAACTCGCTCCCGCCGCTTACATTCGATGGAACCGTGATGTTCATCTCAACGCCCCTGCTTGGAATTGGAACCTCCTTCACAACCCTTATGGAGAACTGGCCGTAAAAGCCGCCCCATGACCTGTGCAGCTCATCCTCCAGTTCGAGGGGCAGGTAGAGGTTGTAAACTCCCGGTTTTTCCGGAGCTTTTAAAATCCACATCAGCTCAACGCTCTCCCCCACCTTCAGGGGGGAGGGAAATCTCGGAGCCTGCAGAATCTGGAACCTCTCATCTTTGAGGAGCAGGTTTGCACCAACGAGAGCAACCTTGCCCGTGTTGTTGATGGTAACTATCACGTGGAAGTCCTCGCCGGGTTTGAGGACTGTTTTATCGATTTTAAAGCTAACCCTGGCGGGCTGTTTGATCAGGCATCCCGAGGCCAGAATAATGAGTACCAGCACCAGCGGCAGGAGCTTCCTCATGAGCACCATTCCAAATCCTCTTAAACCTTCAGGTTAATAAGTTTTAGGTGGTGCTATGAGTGATGGTAGGACCTTAACATTAACTTTAGGGCAGCAAACAGTGCTTGAGGAGCACCTCATCCCGGATATCATAACCCTGACCACAGACTTCGGCCTCAGAGGCCCCTACGTGGGGGAGATGAAGGGCGCAATTTTGAGCATAAACCCCGAAGCAAAGCTCATTGACATAAGCCATTCCATCACGCGGCATTCCATTCTTGAGGGTTCATTCGTAATGGAGCAGGCGGTGAAGTATTATCCCCCGAATACCGTCCATGTCGGGGTAATAGACCCGGGGGTCGGCACGGAGAGGAGAGCCATTATAATTGAGGGGAGGCAGTTCTTAGTCGTTCCGGATAACGGGCTGGCGACGTTGCCGATGAGATGGATTGAGGCCAGAGCAGCCTATGAGATTGATATTAAAAGGATGGAGGGAATCATCGGGAGAAAGGTGAGCTCAACCTTCCACGGCAGGGATGTTTTCGGGCCTGCAGGAGCTCTGCTGACCCTCGGGTATGAACCGGGGAGGCTCGGTCAGGAAATCGACCTGGAAGGTCTGAACAGAATGGAGGTTGAACCGAAGCGCTCGGGTGATACATGGATTCTCAGGGTCATCTACATCGATGACTTCGGGAACGTGGTGCTGAATCTTGAGAATTATGAACTGCCCAGAGAAGTTGAACTGCCTGATTTGGGGCTTAAGCTCTCATACCTTGAGACCTACGGTCAGGTGAAGCCCGGTGAGCTTCTGGCTTTGCCGGGGAGCCACGGCTACATTGAGATAGCCGTCAATCAGGGGAGCGCGAGCGAAAGGCTCGGCCTGAAGGTCGGGGATGAGGTTAG
>JALSON010000196.1 GCA_026986455.1 Thermococcaceae archaeon
AACTCGACACCGGCTTTCTCAAGCTCTGCCTTGATTAATCCTGTGAGCTCTTCGTCCAGCCCGAGAAGATTCTTTCCCCTGTGCACCAGCTTCACGGTATAGCCGGCCTTGGCGAGGTTCCCGGCCAGCTCAAGCGCTATGAAGCCCCCTCCGAGGATCGTTATCTCGCCCTCGTCCTCAAGGCGCTCTTTTATCAGCTTTGCATCTTCGAGGGTCCTAAGCGTTAAGATGTGCTCCCTGCCCGGAACCGCCGGCTCCCTGGCCCTCGCCCCGGCCGCTATGACGAGGGCGTCGTAGGGCACCTCACCATTGTCGGTCACGAGAACCTTCCTGAGCCTGTCGATCAGCTTTGCCTCGGCTCCAAGGAGCAGGTTTATCCCTTTTTTCTCGTACCAGTCATGGGGATATGGAAAGAGCCTTTCCTCCGGCAGAAAGCCCGCTATGTAGTGGCTCAGCATGGGCCTGGAGTAGTGGGGCAGGTTTTCCCTCTCGACTATGGTCACGTCGAATTCTCTGCTCAGGTTCTTGGCCAGCTCAATGCCACCGGGCCCGTTTCCGACTATGACTACCCTCACACTGCCACCTCACGGCCTCGCCCTCGGGCCGAGGTAGAGCTCGAACTGATTCTGTATCACCTGGGCAGGTGCGTTCACGTACTCTGGTCTTTCCCGGCTCATGTCTTCGAGGTACTCGGTATGGCTCCGTATTGATGCGTAGTGCGCTCTCTCCTGTGCGGCCAGGAAGCCAAATATCCCCCTGTGCTCCGGCAGTATCTCGCTCAGGTGGCTGTATATCCTCTCGGCGGTTTTTTCGTTGACGAGAGCGACCCGCATTGCTTCGATGAGGTTTGCCACGGTTTCCACATCCACGGAGGTCTCGGCAAACGGTATCCCCTCAGGGACGGTGTAGTCGGTATCCCCAAATAGGCTCCCGTGCAGTCTGAGCAGTATTGCCCTGTGCCCCTCTTCGGCCTTGGCCAGGGTTCTGAAAAACTCCCCGAGGAGGGCCCCGCTCTTTGATGCGAGGTGCTCGTAGAACCGTTTTGCGTCTTCCTCCGAAGCGATTGCATAGCCGAGTATCTCCCTGGGGGAGAGCCCGGCAAGTTTTTCAAGAACATCTTCCATTTACATCACCATTTTTCATGTTTTGCCTTGAAGTATTTAAACATGCATGGGGCGAAAAAAGGAAAGCCCCTATGAAATCCATGCCACGAGCTTCCTGACGCCCTCTCTGAGTCTCTCCTCGTCTTCTTTACGCGGCATGCCGCGGCTCTCGACGGTGTCGACGTGGTTGAACCTGCTGCGCGTTATGAGTGTCTCTATCTTTTTACCTGCCACTCCTCCCCATCCAAAAGCTCCAACGATGAGCACGGGCTTCTCATAGTTTGCCTTGTCGACTATCTCATACAGGGTGTACCTTATGCGAGGGTGTATCTCGGCTTCGTAGGTCGAGGCACCTATGACGATTGCCTCGCTGTCCGGAATCTCACCCAGAATGTCGCTCACCGCGGGGGCTTCCTTATCGTTGAACCTGTAAACGACGGGCTTCTTGCCAAGCTTCCTGAGCTCCTCTATGACGATCTCCATCCTCCTCTCGACGAAGCCATACATGGAGTCGTAGATAACGAGAACCTTGTCCTTTTCAGGAACGCCGGCACCGACCTTCTCGTAGAACTCGAATATTCTCATGGGGGTTTTCCGCCAGATGAGCCCGTGGCCGGGGAGTATCATCCTTGCCTCCTCAACTATTCCGAGGCTCTTGAGCTTCTTGAGGTTCTGGACAATGTACTTGTGGTAGTGGCCTATGACGGTGACTATGTACTTGGTCACGTGTGGCAGGTACCTCTTCACGACCTCCTCATCGCTGTCGTCTATTGCCTCCGGAATTCCGTAGCCGCCCCCGGCGTCGCAGCTGAATATGAGCTTATCCTCGACCACATAGGTTATCATAGTGTCCGGCCAGTGGAGCCAGGGGACGGTTATGAAGCGGAAGGTTCTTCCGCCAATTTGAATCTCCTCTCCGTCCTTTATGGCATGGAAGTTCTCGACCACCTTTTCTCCAAAGAAGCCCTCCATGAAGCGCCTGGCAAAGGTCGTGCCTATGATCTTAGCTTTATAGCCGTTGGCCTCAAGAACCGCTGGAATTGCCCCGCTGTGGTCGGGCTCCGTGTGGTGGATTATAATGTGGGTTATCTCCTTCGGATCAACGAGCTTCCGCAGGGTCTCAAGGAACTCTTCGGTGTAGTCCTTCTTCCAGGCGTCGAAGAGAACAACCGCATCACCCGTCTTCATGAGGTAAGCGTTGTAGGTTATCCCCTCGGGGATGTCCCAGGTGGCCTCAAAGTACTTTATCCTCTCATCGTCAATCCTCAGAATGTAGAGTTCGGGTTCATCGAGTATCTTTTCGACCCATATCTCGGGCATTTTCACCACCGAACCTATTTGGTGCGGAAGCATAAAAAGCCTTTCCTGACCAAAAAGTTAAGGACGAAATTGGGTAGGGTTAAAATTTTGAAAGGGGACTCAGTCTCCCTCCAAAAGCTTGAATATCTCATCCAGGTCGGGCACTTCCCTTATCGGATAGACCTTGAAGAACGCAACCTTTCCTTCTTCGTCTATGAGGACGTTTGCCCTCTATGAGAAGCCCTCCTTTTCCCGGAACAGGCCGTAGAGCTTCGCAACAGCTCCGTGCGGCCAGAAGTCGCTCAGAATCCTG
>JALSON010000197.1 GCA_026986455.1 Thermococcaceae archaeon
TGAAGAGGAGGGAGTAAAATTCGAGTTCTTCCTGACCCCGGTCGAATTCATCGGAGATGAAAACGGCAGGGTTAAGGCAGTTAGATTCATGAAGATGCGGCCGCTTGAGGAGAGAGACAGCAGGGGTAAGAGGAAGATAGAGCCCACCGGCGAGTACGTTACGCTTGAAGCGGATACCGTTGTCATAGCCATAGGTCTTGAGCCGAACAGGATAATCTGGGAATCAACACCCGGCCTTGAGGTAGGAAAGCACGGAACCATAAAGGTCGACGAAAATCTAATGACAGGCATTCCCGGCGTCTTTGCGGGTGGCGATGCAATAAGGGGTGAAGCAACGGTTATCCTTGCCATGGGCGACGGCAAGAAGGCCGCCAAAGCCATAGATGAATACATCCGGAGGAAGAAGGCTTCGTGACTTTTTCCTTTATTTTCCTTTCCATCGAAGAAGGGGTGGAAAATGGAACATAAAATTTAATTTAAATTTAAATTTTTAAATAAAATTCAGAGCTCTCCCCTCAGGGCTTTATCCCCGAGCTCAAATCCTTTGTGGAGCGCCTTGAGGTTAAGCTGCTCGGTTCCCCGGGGAACAGCGTCAAGCACCGCCTTCTCTATTGATTCACCGCTGAGGACGCTGGAGAGCCTCGTCAGCAGCCCCACGGTCAGGATGTTCATAGTCAGGCTGAGCCCAGTTGTTTCCTCGGCTATCTCTGTCAGGGGAAGGGCATAGACTTTGAGCCGCCTTTCCATCTCAGGGTGTCTGTGGGGAACGAGGTCGCTTTCGATTATCGCAATGCCTCCCTCCTTCACAAGGTGAAGGTACTTGTCGTATGCTTCCTGGGAGAAGAACACGGCACAGTCGGGACTTAAAGCTTTGGGATAGTCTATCGGCTCATCGCTTATGACGACCTCTGCCTTGCTCGCCCCTCCCCTCGATTCCGGGCCGTAGGCCTGGGTCTGGACTGCGTAGAGGCCTTCATAGACTGCCGCGGCCCTCCCGACTATAACGCTCGCCAAAATGACACCCTGACCTCCAAACCCGCTGAAAAGTATCTCCTTTCTCATTCCTCCCACCCCATCATCTTCTTTGCCCTCTTCTTGTATTCCTCGTACTCCCTGGCCAGACCCGGCCTGTCCCTGTCCGCAAACTCCCCTATGACGATTTTGCCCTCAAGCTCTTCAGGCTTCATCTTCTTTGCCTTTGCCAGCGGGACGGTTATCTTCTGATACCACCTCAGCAGCTCCGGGCCGGTCTTCATCCTGTTCCTCCTTCCAAAGCTGATGGGGCACGGCGAGAGGAACTCCACCAGCGCGAACCCTTCCTTCTGGAGTGCCTTCTTTATGCTGTTTATGCCCTGAATGTAGTTGAAGACGCTCCACCTCGCCACATAGTTCGCTCCCGCAGCAACTGCCAGCTCCGCTATGTCAAAGGGGTTCTCAAACTGGCCGTATGGAGCCGTTGTGCCGCGGAGGCCCTTCAGGGTTGTCGGGGCAACCTGACCGCCGGTCATACCGTAGGTGAAGTTATTTATCAGGATAACCGTGACGTCGAGGTTTCTCCTTATGGCATGGATGAAGTGGTTTCCGCCTATCGCCGCGGTGTCCCCGTCGCCCATGAAGGCTATTACTTTCAGATCAGGATTTGCAAGCTTTATCCCGGTTGCAAATGCCAAAGCCCTCCCGTGGGTCGTGTGCAGGCCGTCAAAGTTAACATAGCCGGGCACACGGGAAGAGCAGCCTATACCGCTCACCCAGACTATCTCATCGGGATTCAGACCGAGCTCGTCTATTGCCCTCAGCGTATACTGGAGCGCCGAGCCTATTCCGCAACCCGGGCAGAAAATCGTGGGGAGCATGTCCCTGCGGAGGTATTTATTCCTAATCTCATACGCGGACTTCAGGTACATCTCACACACCTCGCTTAATCCTCTCGATTATGTCCATCGGGGTATGTATCTCCCCGCCTATCTTCGGTATCAGCTCAACTTCCGCCTTTCCGCCGGCACCCTCCTTCACGAGGTGATAAACCTGTCCCAGGTTCATCTCGGGGACGTATATCCTCCTCACCCGCCCGGCTATGTCCTCTATCAGCTCAAAGTCGAATGGCCATATTGTGTTGAGCTTCAGCAGCCCTGCCTTGATTCCCTCCCTGCGGAGGAGCTTCACGGCCCGTATCGCTGATCTGGCGACAATTCCGTAGCTAACTATGGCAATCTCCGCATCCTCCATGTCAAAGACTTCAAATGTCACTATGTCATCCTTGTTCTTCTCAAGCTTGTCTACGATTCTGCGGATGAGCCTCTCATGAACATCGGCATCAACAGTTCTCGGGCGGCCTTTTTCATCGTGCGTTAAGCCCGTCACGTACGTCCTGTATCCCTTCCCGAAGATCGGCATCGGAGGAATCATGTCCCCATGTATGTCCCCAAAGGGGTACAGGGCTTCTTCTTTGTTCGCCGGGAGCTTTCTGTATACCAGCTCTATATCCTCAGGATTCGGAGTATAGACTCTCTCACGCATGTGGGCTATCTCGGCATCCGTGAGGAGAACAACAGGGGTTCTGTACTTTTCGGCCAAGTTGAATGCCCTAATCGTCATGTCAAATGCCTCCTGCACCGTTGCAGGGGTAAGGACAATGAGGCTGTGGTCACCGTGCGTTCCCCATATTGCCTGCATGACATCTCCCTGAGCTCCCAGGGTTGGCTGGCCTGTTGAAG
>JALSON010000198.1 GCA_026986455.1 Thermococcaceae archaeon
CTTCGGTGTCAGATTGAGGTTTCTCGCAATGAATCTAAAACTCCGTCCGATTTCCTTCTTGTCAACCCTGGAGATTTCGGTTATCTCATCCAGAGTCCTCGGGATTTTGAGCAGTCTGCAGGCGGCATAAACGCAGGCCGCTATGACGCTCTCGATTGAACGCCCCCTGATCAGGCCCTTCCTCACGGCCTCTCTGTAAAGCCTCGCCGCCTCCTCCTCCACATGCTTTGGAAGCTTGAGCTGTGAAGCAATCCTGTCGAGCTCGCTCAGGGCAAAGGCCAGATTACGCTCGGCGGCATCACTAACCCTCAAACGGCTCTGCCACTTCCTCAGGCGGTACATCTTCTCCCTCATCAACCCGGTAAGGTTCCTGTCAATTCCAATATCCGTGGAAAGACCCTTATCATGCAGCAGAATGCTCTCGGGAGCACCGGTTCTTGAACGCTTCTCTCTCTGAGAAGCATCAAAAGCACGCCACTCAGGGCCGGTGTCTATTACATTCTCCTCAATAACGAAGCCGCATTTGGTACAGATGATTTCACCCCTTCCGGGGTCGTAAATGAACTCGGTTGAGCCGCAGACAGGGCAAACCCTACGCTTATCCACTTCCTCACCCCCGCATGCGGATACCTTTAAAAATTTTATTGTATATAAAGGTTAAGGTTGGGCATATCGGAGAATCCACTTTATATCTTCCTTTTTAAACGTGATTCTCTCAAGAACTTTAACATCAAACCCATCGTCCTCGACAATATTTGCATAAATCCAGAGAAAAACAGGGTCATCATCGGTTCCTATAATCCTGTTCTTGTACAGCACATCAACTGTCCCGTCTTTGTTTTTCTTCACGGAGAGGGGCTTCCATGTTTCCCTGCTGACCTCCCCCTTCTCACTGAGAATCCGGAGTACATCCATAACATCCATGCCTCTCCCTTCGCCTACCATTTTATCCTGTATTCCCTCCGGGTTCTGGCATCTATCTGGGCCAAAATCCTCTTCAGCTTTGCATCGTCGATTTTCTCCCTGATCTGGCCCGCCTGGAAGAGCTGAACCAGAATTAACTCGACCTGTCTGGCCAGTTCGGGTTTGACGAGCTTGACCCTCCCCAGTCTCTCCCTGGCATCAGGGGTTAGGATACGCCTCATTATCGCATCGAGCTGGGCTTCAAGCTCCATCTCCTGTCTTATTGCCTCTTCTTGCGCTTTCTGTTGCTCAGCAAGCTTTCTCTGCATCTCAAGGAGCTTCTTCTTTCTAATTTCCTCTATGTCCTCGGCCATCACCATCACCTGAATTATTTTTTTAAACTTGGATTAAAAACCTACTGGATTAAACCGGGAAGAAAGGATAATGGATAAAAGAGCTCAGTACTTCTTGAGCTCGGGGATCTGCTCCTCAAGCTCCTTCTTGAGCTCGGTGGCTATCTTGTCCAGATAGCTCCTTCCCTGGGGGGTAATTATTCTGCCCTCTCCGGGGAGCTTTGTTATGAACCCCGCTGCTTCCAGTTGCTGGAGGGCTTTCCTTATTATTGAACCGCTGCCCTTGTAGAAGTGCTCCGGAGCGTGTCCCCTGTTTTTTCTTCCGCCGTACCAAGTGCGGAGCCTCTCGATTCCAACAGGCCCGTCGATGTAGACTTTTCTGAGTATGCTGGCAACGCGGTAGTACCACCAGTCCTCCTGCTCAGGGAGGCGCTCCTTGTGCCTGCCGGTCTTGACGAAGGGTGCCCACTCGGGCGGTTTTATGGCCTCTATCCCCTTGAGCTTCTGTGCAACCCTCTCAACGAGCAAATCACCGGGAACATCATAAACTGTCGCCATCCTTAATCCCTCCCTTTCTTGAACTTCTTCCTGAATTGAGCAATATCAAGCCTGACCTTTTTAACGGGTTTTTCCTCCCGCCTCTCCTTTGAGAGTTCCTTTCTCTTAAGCTTCTTTAAATACTTTTCCCAACCCTCTCTCGGCTTGAACAATATAAACCTTTTGCCCCTGATATCTACGAGTTCGCTGTCCGTCAGTTCGGCCACCTTTTCGGCTATTTCCTTCCTCCCCATTTCGGTTGAAATGAGAGCACCTTTCCTGATCTCAACCTTCAGGATACCATCCTTTTTGAGCTGGGTGTTTATTTCGTTAATCACACTCTCATCCAGCCCTCTCTTACCAATCCACGCTTTAGGCTCGATATCATAATATTTAGCGCGAATGGCCCTTCTCACCTTTCCAGACAGGCGTTTTTCCATCTCTCTCACCCCGCATAGCGATGCGAGAGGGTTTATAAAAGTTGGGCTTTTAAATGTTCCTCTGCTACATTATAAATGGAGTTTGAGTAATTGTTTTTTACTTGCTATTTTTGGTTTGTTTTGTGCTGGATGTGTGTATTTGTGTTTTGTTTGTAATGGTTGATTGTGACGATGGAAAGTGTTATATATTGGTTTGTATATAGTGTTTTTGATGATTCCTGGGAGTGAGGAGGATGCTTTGCACCAGATGCAGCAAGTTCACAGAACTTTGCATGGGTTAATCGACCATATCAGAAACTTGTAGTGAGGTGGTAAAGCTCATGAAAAAGTATTATCTGGTTTTTATTGTTGTTTTTTCTGTTTTCCTCTCTTATTTTTTAACTCAGTATGAGGCTGTAAATCTGAGTGAAGTACCTGCCCAGGATAACGTTTCTTTTCCTTTTTTTGGTGGGGTTTATTTTGATGGGGTTGGGCTGACTCCTTACTCTTCCCCGGGCTTCACTCCTCCGGTGATCGTAAGGGGGCGAAGTTACTAAGCATAAGCCTTACCGCACGGTTTTCAACTTCTTCGACCGGAATGGAAGCTTAATAGGCAATTACACGATGAAGGAAAGCTTTCATGCGGGCTATTTTTACTTTAAAAACGGCTTCATAATTTACACTGTGAGCACTGACGGTTTTGATGTTAATGCCTTTACCTGCGATTTAAAGTACAGGTACTGGGTGATGGTGCATCCCACTTACCTGAATTATCATGTGATTATTCCCCGGGCGGGTTTTGCTGATGAGGCTTACGCGTACTTCTTCACGGCTAATTATGATGATGTGCGGGAGAGGGTTGCGAATTATTGTTTAACTTATGTGGAGTTTGAAAGCGGGAACGTTGGGAGGGTTTGCAGTTCAGCTTTAAAAGCACAGCCTCTTGGGGCGAGAGTTTTTAGGGGTAGGGTTTACGTGGCCGTGAGGGGGAGTGTGGTGCTTTTTGAAGGGAGTAAGCTCGTTAGGAGGGTTGGGGTGAGTTTGAATGGGAGGGTTTTAATGCAGGCTAATGCTAAATACCTCGCCCTCGCTTATGACTCTAAAGCCTGCGTCTTCACCTCAACACTGAAATCCCACGAGTGCTTTAACGCTGGCGGGGAAGTTCAAAACCTCAAACTCAAAAACAATCAACTATACCTCAAAACCAAAAACAAAACCCTAAAACTCAAAATAACCACAAAGAAAACCTGGAACTTAAAAATAAAATACCTAAACACCATACTCAAAAACCTGTATCTAAACTAAAAAGCACTCAAATCATTCCCGCCATCGAAAACACCCTGAATATCAGGAGGGCAATGATTATGGCCGTCGTCGGCGTCGCAACCCATCCGAAGATAACATCCTTAATCACGGATTTATTCACGTGCTCGCCTGCGGCTATGCCAACCCCGATGACACCTCCGACAATGGCCTGACTTGAGCTAACAGGCAGGCCCAAAACATTTGCAAGGCTGACGGCCATTGCGGAGCCGAACTGGGCGGCAAAAGCAGATGTCGGACCGAGGGCTGTTATCTTCTTCCCCACGGTGTGCATAACCGCATAGCTGAATGTCAGAGCCCCCACCGAGAGCGCCGTTGCCACGAATATCCCGGCAATTTTTGGCCCCACAAAGCCCGCTCCCACTAAGGGGCCGGAGGCATTTGCGACCTCGTTTGTTCCAAAGTTGAATGCCATGTAAGCCCCTCCCAGGACAGCCAGCCATTTATACAGGAGCTCGATCATGCTGATGCTCCTCATTCTCCCGATTATGTAGCCGTAGAATCTGTAGAGAAGCATGGCCAGAATGCCGGCTATTATTGGAGAGAGAACCCATGCTCCTGCTATTTTTCCCAGAGTCGCCCAGTTTACAGGGGCATGTATTGCCAGACCAACACCAACCACACCGCCTATAATTGCCTGCGTCGTTGAAACTGGGAGACCTTTCACCGTGGCTATCGTTACCCAGATTCCCGCAGCCAAGAGGGCTATTATCGCCATCTCCAGCGTTAGATAACCCTCAGGGACGATTCCCCTTCCCACGGTCTTCATGACCTTGTATCCCCTGAGGTATGCCCCCATGAGGACAAATATGGCTATGGTAAGGGTGGCCTGGCGGAAGCTCAGCACCCCTGCACCAACTGCCGTCCCCATGGCGTTTGCCGAATCATTGGAACCTATGTTCCATGCAATGTAGAATGCTATTGCCACCGCTGTTACCGCAAGAGCTTCCATGATACCACCTCTATAGATTATATAGAGCTATATAGGCAGAGATCCATTTAAAAATTTTCTGGAAAAATTTTCGAGAAATGATGTCCGGGTTTAAGCATCGAAAACTAATTGAGTCCATTCCTACCCAAAGACACCTGCCGAGACTTCCTTCACCTTATACCGAAAGGCAAATAAATGCATTTGGGGAACAATAACTGAAAAAGTTTGGGAGGCAGGAAAATGATAGAGATTCGTTTTCACGGTAGAGGTGGACAGGGTGCGGTTACCGCCGCAAACATACTGGCTTCAGCAGCATTCCTCGAAGGAAAATATGTTCAGGCATTCCCGTTTTTCGGGGTTGAAAGAAGAGGTGCTCCGGTTACAGCATTTACAAGGATAGATGAAAAGCCCATCAGGATAAAGACCCAGATTTACGAGCCGGATGTCGTCGTTGTCCTCGACCCATCCCTGCTGGACACAGTGGACGTCACCGCGGGACTCAAGGACGGCGGAACTGTCATCGTCAACACAGAAAAGAGCAAAGAGGAAGTCCTTGAGAAGCTCAAGAAAAAGCCAGCCAAACTGGCGCTCGTCGATGCCACAACGATAGCCCTCGAAGTTCTCGGACTGCCGATCACAAACACAGCTATTCTCGGGGCAGTTGCCAAGGCCACGGGCGTTGTAACCCTTGAGCACGTCCAGAAGGCCATCCAGGGGGTCTTCTCCGGAGCTCTCGGTGAAAAGAACGCCAAGGCAGCAGCAGAAGCCTTTGAGAAGACAGAGACCTATGAGCTTTGATTCTCTTTCCTTTAACTTGCTTAAAAGCCGCTGAGGTGAGAAATTTGAACACACTATTTGGAGAAAGGAAAAGCGCCGCCAGGAAAATAGCATTTAAATCCGTTGAGGAGTATCCTGAAGCCCCCATAAGCCTCGGGACGACGCTTATCAACTTCACCGGAGACTGGAGGACATTCATACCGGTCGTTGATGACGAAAAGTGCGTCAAGTGCTACATCTGCTGGAAGTTCTGCCCCGAGCCGGCGATATTCATCAGGGATGATGGCTACGTTGGCATAGACTATGACTACTGTAAGGGCTGCGGAATCTGTGCAAACGAGTGTCCAACGAAGGCAAT
>JALSON010000199.1 GCA_026986455.1 Thermococcaceae archaeon
AAGGAGGAGAAGTGAGATGGTGGGGTATAAGCCGATTAAAAAGGTTATAAGCGGTAATTATGCCGCTGCATACGCCGCAAGGGACGCCCGTGTTGAGGTTGTTGCCGCTTATCCAATCACGCCGCAGACGAGCATAATCGAGAAGATATCCGAATTTCTGGCCAACGGAGAGGTTGAAAACCTCCAGTACGTCCCCGTCGAAAGCGAGCACTCCGCTATGGCCGCCTGTATAGGAGCGAGCGCGGCCGGAGCAAGGACTTTCACCGCCACCTCTGCTCAGGGATTAGCTTTGATGCACGAGATGCTCCACTGGGCGAGCGGTGCAAGGCTTCCTGTGGTCATGGTGGATGTCAACAGGGCTATGGCTCCCCCGTGGAGCGTATGGGACGACCAGACCGACAGCCTCGCCCAGAGGGACACCGGCTGGATGCAGTTCTATGCCGAGAACAACCAGGAGGTCTACGACGGCGTCCTTATGGCGTTCAAGGTGGCGGAGACCGTCAATCTGCCGGCCATGATTATTGAGAGCGCCTTCATCCTGAGTCACACCTACGATGTCGTTGAGATGATTCCGCAGGAGCTCGTTGACGAGTTCCTCCCGCCGAGGAAGCCCCTCTACACGCTGACCGACTTCGACAACCCGATAGCAGTTGGCGCCCTCGGAACCCCCAACGACTACTACGAGTTCCGCTACAAGATACAGAAGGCCATGGAAGAAGCCAAGAAGGTCATCCATGAGGTCGGCAGGGAGTTCGGGGAGCGCTTTGGAAGGGACTACAGCCGGATGATTGAGCTCTACCGCACGGAAGATGCCGACTTCGTCTTCATGGGGCTCGGTTCCCTGATGGGGACGGTAAAGCAGGCCGTCGATGTTCTGAGGAGCGAGGGTTACAGGGTCGGCGCTGCAAAGGTCAGGTGGTTCAGACCATTCCCGAAGGAAGAACTGTATGAGCTGGCAAAGCATGTGGAGGGCATAGCCGTCCTCGACAGAAACTACTCCTTCGGTCAGGAGGGCATACTCTTCAACGAGGCCAAAGGAGTTCTCTACAACACAGATGCCCATCCGGTTATGAAGAACTACATAGTCGGCCTTGGAGGAAGGGACTTCACGGTGAGCGACGTCAGGAAGATAGCGGAGGACATGAAGGCAATCATAGAGGCCGGGAAGCTGGACAGGGAAGTTGAGTGGTATCATTTGAAGAGGTGAGAGAAATGGAGAACATCAGGAGAAGGTTATCCCTGCCATTTGAGGAAAACTTTTATGCCGGCCACACCGCCTGCCAAGGCTGTGCTGCTGCACTTGGGCTCAGATATGTCCTGAAGGCATACGGCAAAAAAGCCATCTTTGCAATCCCCGCATGCTGTTCCACGATCATAGCAGGCCCATGGCCGTACTCAGCTTTCAACGCCCCTCTGTTCCATACGGCCTTTGAGACAACCGGTGCAGTTATAGGCGGCATCGAGGCCGCACTCAAGGCCAAGGGATATAAGGTCAAGGGCGAGGACGGAATAATGGTCGTCGGCTGGGCCGGCGACGGCGGCACAGCCGATATAGGCCTTCAGGCCCTGAGCGGATTCCTTGAGAGGGGACACGACGGCCTCTACATAATGTACGACAACGAGGCATACATGAACACTGGAATCCAGAGGTCAAGCTCAACACCCTACGGTGCCTGGACAACCAATACACCCGGAGGGAAGAAGCACTTCCTTGAGAGGAGGCACAAAAAGAAGGTCATCGACATCGTCATTGCCCACAAGATACCCTACGCAGCAACGGCAAGCGTGGCCTTCCCTGAGGACTTCATGAGAAAGCTTAAGAAGGCCCAGAGGATAGAAGGCCCGAGCTTCATACAGCTCTTCGCTCCATGCCCGACCGGCTGGCGCTCACCAACGGACAAGTCAATAGAGCTCGCAAGGCTTGCCGTCCAGACGGCTTACTTCCCGCTCTTTGAATACGAAAACGGTAAATACAAGATAAACATGCCGTCAACCAAGAAGGAGCCGAAGCCGCTTGAAGAGTTCCTCAAGCTGCAGGGAAGGTTTAAGTACATGACGAAGGAGGACATAGAGGTGCTTCAGGAGTGGGTGCTCAGGGAGTGGGAAGAGCTCAAAAAGAAGGCCGAGGTCTTCGGCTGATTTAATTTTACCTTGATTGAATCCATATGATGAGGTGGTAGAAATGGCCGAAAGCCCGTTCAAAATGGAGATTGAGAGAGTTGAGAAGGAATATAGTGAAAAAATGACCCCCGGAGCAGTGGTCTACATTCCGGGAAGCAGCGTTGTGAACAAGACGGGTTCATGGAGAGTCTTCATGCCGGAGTTCAGCAGGGATAAGTGCGTCAGGTGCTACCTGTGCTACATTTACTGCCCCGAGCCGGCCATCTATCTGGACGAGGAGAACTACCCTGTCTTTGATTACGACTACTGTAAGGGCTGCGGAATCTGCGCAAACGAATGCCCGACAAAAGCCATCGTCATGGTTAGAGAAACTAAGTGAAAGTGAGGTGGTTGAAATGCCGATAAGAAAGGTTATGAAAGGTAATGAAGCTGCCGCCTGGGCTGCCAAGCTTGCAAAGCCAAAAGTCGTAGCCGCATTCCCGATTACACCGTCAACACTCGTTCCCGAGAAGATCAGCGAATTTGTGGCAGATGGGGAAATGGACGCCGAGTTCATCAAGGTCGAGAGCGAACACTCAGCCATCTCGGCATGTGTTGGTGCTTCAGCCGCAGGTGTCAGGGTCTTCACAGCAACGGCATCACAGGGTCTCGCCTTAATGCACGAAATCCTCTTCATAGCTGCCGGAATGAGACTCCCGATAGTTATGGCCATAGGAAACAGGTCTTTAAGTGCTCCGATCAACATCTGGAATGACTGGCAGGATACGATAAGCGAGAGGGACACAGGATGGCTCCAGTTCTATGCCGAAAACAACCAGGAAGCCCTTGACCTTGTTCTCGCCGCGTTCAAGGTGGCCGAGGATGAGAGAGTCCTTCTCCCGGCGATGGTGGGCTTCGACGCTTTCATCCTCACACACACCGTCGAGCCCGTCGAGATACCTGACCAGGAGGTTGTCGACGAGTTCCTCGGCGAATACGTTCCAAAGCACGCCTATCTCGATCCGGAGAGGCCGATAACCCAGGGTGCCCTTGGATTCCCGGCACACTACATGGAGGCCAGATACACGGTATGGGAGGCAATGGAGAACGCCAGAGAGGTCATAAAGGAGGTCTTTGCAGAGTTTGAGAAGAAGTTCGGAAGGAAGTACCACATAATCGAGGAATACAGGACGGATGACGCTGAGATTATCCTCGTTACAATGGGATCACTGGCCGGAACGGTCAAGGAGTTTGTCGACAAGAAGAGGGAGGAGGACGTCAGAATCGGCGCAGCAAAGATAACAGTCTACAGGCCGTTCCCGATTGAGGAGATAAGGGCTCTAGCCAAGAAGACAAAGATTCTTGCAATCCTCGAAAAGGACATAAGCTTTGGAAGCGGCGGTGCGGTTTATGCTGACGTCGGCAGGGCGCTCATCAACGAGAAGGAGAGGCCGGTAGTTCTCGACTTCATCATCGGACTCGGCGGCAGGGACGTCACCTTCGAGAACCTTGAGGAAGTCGTTGACATCGCAGAGAAGGCCCTTGGTGAAGGGGTTGAGGAAGAGATTCACTGGATCGGCCTGAGGAAGGAGATTTTGTGAGGTGAGGAAGATGGCTGTAAGAAAACCCCCGATTACAACTCGCGAGTACTGGGCACCCGGTCACGCTGCATGTGCCGGATGCGGCCCCGCAATAGTCATGAAGCTTGCCACAAAGGCCTTCAGCGAGGCCATGGAGGAGAAGTATGGTAATCCAGATGCTTTTGCCATTGCCCACGCCACGGGATGTATGGAAGTTGTGAGCGCGGTCTTCCCGTACACAGCATGGAAGGCCCCCTGGGTACACGTCGCATTTGAGAACGCAGCTGCTGCGGCCAGCGGTGTTGATGCCGCATGGAAGAAGCTCGGAAGGAAGGGCAAAATCCTGGCCATAGGCGGTGACGGAGGCACGGCAGATATAGGTATGCAGGCCCTGAGCGGGATGCTCGAAAGATGGCACAACGTGGTCTACCTCATGTACGACAACGAGGCATACATGAACACCGGAATCCAGAGGTCAAGCTCAACACCCTACGGAGCCTGGACAACAACCTCACCGCCGGGCAAGTACTCCATCGGTGAGGACAAGCCCAAGAAGTGGGTCGCCCTTATAGCTGCCGCCCACCTGGTTCCGTACGTTGCCACCGCAAACATAGGGAACCCCTACGATTTCGTCAGGAAGATGAAGAAGGCCGCCAAAGTCGATGGCCCGGCGTTCGTACAGGTTCTTGCCCCGTGCGTGCCGGGATGGAGGACACCGCCCGAGAAGACCGTTGAAATTGCAAGACTCGCCATCGAGACCGGTGTCTGGCCGCTCTTCGAGATAGAGAACGGCGACTTCCACAACATCAAGATACAGAGCCCGGGAGGAGGCGCTAAGGTCAAGCGCGAGGGCGGAAAGGTCGTTGCAATTGAGTTCAAGAAGCCCATCGAGGAGTACCTCAAGCTCCAGGGAAGATTCAAGCACCTCTTCAAGAAGCCCGAGGCCATACAGGTCATGAAAGACCAGATTAAGGCCATGTGGAAGGTTCTCGGTGTCGAGGTTACGCTTCCATGAGCTTCTTCTTCTATTTTTGATTACTGCCGGCCGCGGCGGTTTCTGCAGAACACAGGGATTAAAAACACGCTGAGCAGCATCAGACTCCCAGTCCCGCATATCCTTTTGCCACTGAGGGCCTTAAGGGTTGGAGCTGTCGTTGTGTGCTCGATGGAACTGATCTCCAGCCGGATTGCTGACCTCCTCCCCGCCGTGAACAGCGAGGCTTTCGGAAGGTAAGGGCCGAACAGCCCCAAGGCAGCATTAAACTGGAGGACCATTGAAAATACCAGCAGCACGATGATTATTGTCAAGAGAATCCGCCTAACAACCATAAAATCACCCAGATTTGTCTTGTTTATTTTCAAATATATGCTTTTTGAGGATTGCGATGTGATTGAATACCCAGTTCTGTCCCATACTGCCACATTTCGGGACAAAGCTTATAAGCGCGTCCCTGTACTCTGAATTAGAATTACCTAAAAAAGAGGTGGTGTGCATGACGATTAAAACTCCTCCAACCCTCAACATATCCGGCCTCGGCGCTGATCCCCTAACCCAGAGAATAAACGAGAAGCAGGCCAAATGGAAGTATAAGATAGCCGTCCTGAG
>JALSON010000200.1 GCA_026986455.1 Thermococcaceae archaeon
TATTAACAGGATTTTGAATTTTATTGGTTATCTGGCCTTTAATTTAACCCATCCAGCAGGGACTCCGGGACATCGGCAGCCAGACCGGCGTATAAATGGGCAATAATGCACCACAGCATTTTTATATACGCCAATACAATCGATAACAACAACAAAATGGAGGTATTTCCATGCCGGAAAAATTTGACAAAATATATGCCTACTACGTGGACAAGGGCTACGAGCCCAACAAGAAGAGGGACATCATAGCTGTTTTCCGCATAACCCCTGCAGAGGGCTTCACCATTGAAGAGGCTGCAGGTGCTGTCGCCGCTGAGAGCTCCACCGGAACGTGGACGACCCTGTATTCATGGTACGAGCACGAGAGATGGGCCGACCTCTCCGCCAAAGCATACTACTTCCACGACATGGGGGACGGCTCGTGGATAGTTAGGATAGCATACCCCTTCCACACATTTGAGGAGGGCAACCTTCCGGGCTTTCTGGCCTCGGTAGCCGGCAACATCTTCGGGATGAAGCGTGTTAAAGGCATCAGGCTTGAGGACATATACCTGCCGGAGAAGTTCCTCAGGGATTTCGACGGGCCCGGTCAGGGTATTGAAGGCGTCAGGAAGCTCCTCAACATCAGGGACAGACCCCTCTACGGTGTGGTTCCAAAGCCAAAAGTTGGCTACAGCCCGGAGGAGATTGAGAAGCTCGCCTACGAGCTTTTCAGCGGAGGGGCAGACTACCTGAAGGACGATGAAAACGTTACAAGTGCCTGGTACTGCCCGTTTGATGTCAGGGCTGAGAAGATAATCGGAGTTATGGAGCGGGTCGAAAACGAGACAGGGGAAAAGAAGACATGGTTTACCAACATAACCGCCGATGTCCTGGAAATGGAGAGGCGGCTTGAGCTCCTGGCAGATTTCGGGAATCCACACGCCATGGTAGACGTTGTCGTTGTGGGATGGGCGGCTCTCAGGCACATCCGCGACCTGGCCGAGGACTACGGGATAGCGATCCACGCCCACAGGGCGATGCACGCCGCCTTTGACAGAAATCCCTATCACGGCATCTCAATGTTTGTCCTCGCCAAGCTCTACAGGATTATAGGCGTTGACCAGCTCCATGTCGGCACGGCGGGAGTTGGGAAGCTCGAAGGGGGAGAATGGGACGTCCTGCAGAACACAAAAATACTGAGGGAGAGCCACTACAAACCGGAAGAGAAGGATGTGTTCCACCTTGAGCAGAAGTTCTACCACATAAAACCCGTCTTCCCAACGAGCTCCGGTGGGCTGCACCCCGGAAACATCGAGCCGGTCATAAGAATCCTTGGAAAGGATATAGTCCTCCAGCTCGGCGGCGGAACGATGGGGCATCCGGATGGCCCGAAGGCGGGAGCCATGGCGGCGAGACAGGCAATTGATGCCATCATGCAGGGAATCCCGCTCGATGAGTATGCCAAGAGCCACAGGGAGCTCGCAAGGGCCCTTGAAAAGTGGGGCCATGTAACCCCTGTTTGAGCGTTCTGGCGACTTTCCCTCCATATTTTTGTCCCATGTTCAACTTTCCGGCCGGAGGGAATTTAACCCCCGGTGACCTTCTCCAGCTGGTGAGAATCAAATGCATCCAGAAGGATTCCTTGAGGTTATCACCGGACCCATGTTTGCCGGAAAGACCACCGAGCTTATAAAGAGGATTGAACGGCAGATCTTCGCCAAAAGAAAAGCAGCGCTCTTTAAACCAGCCATTGACAACAGATACAGCGAAGACGAGGTCGTTGCCCATAACGGTCTGAGGTATGATGCCTTCGTGATACCCACCGATGAAGAAGGAGTTAGGAGAATTGCAGAGATAACGGAGGGGGAGGGGTTTGAGGTTATAGGAGTTGATGAGGTTCAGTTCTTCCCGATTTCCATTGTTGGGATGCTCAACAGACTGGCCGACGAGGGCATCTATGTGATTGCCTCAGGACTGAACCTTGATTTCAAGGGAGACCCGTTCCCGGTTACAAAGGAGCTTCTTGTGAGGGCCGATAACATCATATATCTCACAGCAGTCTGCACTGTGTGCGGGGCCCCTGCAACAAGAACCCAGCGTCTGATCAACGGAAAGCCCGCTCCCAGGGATTCCCCCGTGATTCTTGTCGGAGGGAGGGAGAGCTACGAGGCCAGATGCAGGAGGCACCACATTATCCCCTGATCCGGCACCGAAAAACTTAAAGCTCTCTTTTCTTACATTAGGTTAGGAAAGGGGGTGAGAGAGTGATATCCAGTGAGGAGGAAATGGGGAGACTTCTTGATGTGCTCGGAAACGCTACCAGGCGCAGGATTCTCCTTCTGCTAACCCGAAGGCCTTATTTTGTGAGTGAGCTTTCTCAGGAACTTGGAGTCGGGCAGAAAGCCGTCCTTGAGCATCTGAGGATTCTCGAAAACGCCGGTTTAATCGAGGGCAGGACGGAGAAAATCCCGCGGGGCAGGCCGAGGAAGTACTACACGATAAGGAGGGGCTTCCGCCTTGAGATTCTGCTGACCCCCTATATATTCGGAACCTCAGTGTACGAGCCGAAGAGACCGATGGACACGGAAAAATACAGGCAGGCAAGGGCCCTTATAAAGTCCGCAGGCCCCGCAGAGGTCAAGATAAAGGAGCTTGCAGAGTTTCTCGAAGAAGTCGAGGAGAAGATAAACGAGTACATGAGGATGAAGCA
>JALSON010000201.1 GCA_026986455.1 Thermococcaceae archaeon
TAGTGTCTGTGGGTTGCGGCGACTATGAGAACGAGGAGTATGGCGAGTATCGAGTAGAACCTGAAGGGAACGCTGTGCATCCATGCGACGTATGCACCATAGCTAACGTTGAGGTCTTTAAACGCATCGCCTATTAAACCGACCTCATAGCCGATCCATGTCGAGACTATTGCTAGGCCCGCAACGGGCGCTGCTGTTGAATCGTCTATGTATGCAAGCATCTCCCTCGAAACCCTCGTTCTGTCTGTGATTGGTCTCATGGTGTTACCGACGATGATTGTGTTCGTGTAGTCGTCGAAGAATATGAGGACGCCGAGGATCCATCCCATTATGGAAGCCCCTCTGCTGCTCCTCACCCGGTTAGCCAGAGCACGACCTATGGCAAAGGCACCGCCGGACTTGTATATCAGTCCAACACCTGCGCCGATGAGGAAATCGAAGAGCAGTATTTTGACGTTCCAGTCATCAATGGCATTTTTGACAATCCAGTCGAGAGTCTGGGTGGTTCCTGATATCGGGTTCCATCCGCTGGTCATAACTCCGCCGATCCAGACACCTGCAAATAACGCAAGTATAACCCTCTTTGTCCAGATAGCTAAGATAATTGCCACCAGAGGCGGCAGTAACGACAGTATACCGAAGTCAGACACATTTCCACCTCCATATTTCCTCATTCAAAAATCATAGAGGCATTTATAAGGGTTTCTGAATAACCATTGACATTCTGGCATATATCTCGAAGTTTTTACTGTCAAAATTGGATTTCTAACAACCGGGATGATGCACATTTCTGAACCCCTGTATTCCGTCGTTCTGTCATGGGTAATAATGTCTCAACGATGCATCTTCAAGTACGTTAATGCACGTTTATTCCATAAAAACCTTTCTCAGAAAAAGCTTCAGCATGAAGGCATATAAGCTGAAAAACACATGAGAAACGCCTGCCACTTCGAAGAGTAATTGAAAGATGAAAAAAATTTGTTTTATACTCCAAGCAGAGCCCTGATATTCCTGAAGTCTCTCCTGAGCTCCTCCTTAAGCGCTGGTTTGTAGAGTGCAACCGCGGGGTGATATACGGGAACTATAAGAATTCTGCCGAATAACGTTCCGGCCTCAAACACCTTGCCGTGAATCCTGCTTATGGGCTCGGGTTCAAACCCGAACTTCCTGAGGATATAGCCCATTGAATGCCGTCCGAGGGGAACGATTATCCTTGGTCTGATGATATCAATCTGCATGTCCAGATAGGGGGAGCATGCCCTGATTTCCTCCTCACTGGGGTCTCTGTTTCCCGGAGGCCTGCATTTGACTATGTTGGTTATATAAACATCCTCCCTTTTAAGGCCGATTTCTTTGAGGAGTTCATCCAGAATCCTCCCTGCCCTGCCCACGAAGGGCAGCCCTTTCTGGTCTTCCCAGTAGCCCGGAGCTTCCCCTACAAACATTATCCCGGCATCATAGCTCCCACTTCCGGGAACTGCATTGGTTCTGAGCTGGCCCAGAGGACATTTCCGGCAGCTTTTGATTTTCTCTTCCAGCCTTTTCATAGCCTCATCCTTTGGCACCTTTGACACCCAGCATCTTCTGTGAGAGGTATGCCCTTAGGAATTCGACCCACGCTGTGTAGTATCCCTTCTCGTACTCATCCCTGAATTCATGCTTCAGAATGTTCTCAAAGTGTTTGAGAAGCATCTCCGCTTTCTCTCTGTCATGAGTGCTGAGGAGCTGGACGATAAGGGCATCTGCATCATTGTCCTTCAGGGCGCTTATAAAACCGTTTATGGCCTTTCCGTATCCCATGCCCCATTCATCGGTTCCCACAATTTTCTGCAGCTTATCCAGATGTCCCTTTGCCCTGGTGAAGTCCCTCTTCATGAGTGCCCTGAGGAACATCTCCATCCTCATTTCCCTTGCCGGCATTTCACCACCACCCTAACTTGGTTGAGGGATATTTAACCTTTGTCTGATTAACCTTTGTGCCGCTTACCTATGCAGATAAATCTTCATATTTACGCAAAAGTTTTTATACCCTGGTGGAGAATACCATCCAGAGGCGAAGGGAAAATTTGAGGTGGTAGAGATGGCAGAGACTGTTGGTGAAATCCCCAGCGGGGAAAAAGAGTTTGAAGAGCTCACCCGCAGGGTTAAAAATATTATAGAGTTTCCCGAGATCAGTGAAAAAGAATTCGATGAAATGATTAAAAAAGCAAGCCGCGGTTACGGCGGCCCCCTGCCCCACAAGACGTACTCCCTCTGTCCCGAGACGAGGAGGGTTGTCCCGGCACTGGTATGGGAGAAGGACGGCAAGGTGTGGATAACCAAAAAGTGCCCTGAGGGCATGATCACCGATGTTTATTATGAGAGTGTTGACCAGTACTACCGCTTCCAGAGGTGGAAGTATGATTTCAATCTCATGAGCTTCAATGTTGAGAACAGCGGCGTCAACTGCCCATTTGATTGCGGTTTGTGTGCCAGGCATCGCTCACATACGAACCTTCTTAACATAGTTCTGACCAATAGATGTAACTTATCGTGCTGGTATTGCTTCTTCTATGCCAAAGAAGGACAGCCCATCTACGAGCCCACCCTTGAGCAGATACGGATGATGCTCCGCAACGCCAAGAAGGAGTATCCTGTTGGAGCGAATGCAGTCCAGCTCACCGGAGGAGAGCCAACCCTGAGGGAGG
>JALSON010000202.1 GCA_026986455.1 Thermococcaceae archaeon
ACACGGTTTTATGGAATATTCCCTTGACATAAATCTTTACCAGTGCATCCCATACGACAGGTGTTGAAGACATTGGCTCTAAACCGGGATGTTTAACAGGAGGAACTGCGGCCCTGCTCACACTGCTTTCAGAAGCTACCACGAAGCTACTAACCAAAAGGCTAACAAAAAAAAACTCCGAGCAGATAACCCCAACTTGGTCGCATAATCTCACCTCAAAATGATTATAAACAAATGATATAAAAAGATTTCGATAAATAAAGATTATTTGATGACCATGATAATTCTAATATATCTATTAAAAACAAGTTAGCCATTTCTTTATCCACTGGTAGCCTGATGTAGTGCCTTGACCAAATTGTAAGAACGTAGATTGGAATTATCGCGGACAGCACGAAGCTTCAACTCATGCATTCATTGCCCTTAGGGGCTTCAATCCTTTTCGTTTGTGAAGATAAATTGATTAAACCTACATGAGAATTTTCATTCATGAAAAAGTTGGGATTAATCCCAGAGGAGTTCAGCATTCTGTTTTTAATACTCGGTATATTCCTCGTTGCATTGATAATTAAATTCATTATAGTGACGTTTTATGTGAGAACAGGAAATCCAATGTCCGGCGCATTGATAGCCTTTGGTGTGCTTGTGCTTTTTGGGCTTTTCCTGCTTGTGATGGACAGCCGGAGAAAAATCTGATGCATGAATTTTAGTCCAATTAACTTTTTAAATGCCTCATCAAAGCGATCTGTGACGAGGATACACATCGAAATTTATGGATGCACAAGAAGAAGCTAATCGTCCAGTAGAGCATGAGGAGAACCTGCAGCAGCTCTATCATAGCGGAATATTCGTTCATAAGGCACCACTTAAAAACATTCTAAGAGAAGAATAAGAGGAAAGGGGAAATCAGATAACTTCAGCAAAGGCAAACTTTCTCTTGACCGAGTTGATAACGATTTCAACTTCCTGGCCAACCTGGGTGTTCGGGACGAAAATAACAAACCCCTTTACCCTGGCAATGCCATCTCCGCCTTTACCAATGCTCTCGATCTTGACCGTGTATCTTTCTCCAACCTTAACCGGAGCCTCATAGCTCCTTTCACCAAATCCATATCTATCTCCATACATATCCAACACCAACTTTCCAAACTTTAAGCACTCTTAAAAGAGCGCTGTTCTTACTTGTTCATGGCCTTTATAAAGCTTTGCATTCTCCGGTTCAATGTATATTAACATACATCGTACATGCACAGGGTTCATTGATGTAAAAGAAAAGCTGTTAGAGAGCTTTAAAATCCACAACCCATGGTTAAAAACTTCCGTTTCTAATTCTAAGCTTTACAAAACCCTTTTATAAATAACAGACGAAATTTATACCGACAATCAATGAAAAAAGATTAAATTACCCTTAAAATTGACATCGGAGGGAGGAACAATGAGTTTCATCGTTGTATTCATGTGGTCATTCGTGCTCTGGTTAGCCCTGACCGCGGGCACCAAGGGAATGCTGTGGAGCGCGGAAGAGTTAGCCGCGGGCGTTGTGTTCTCCCTGATTGTGGGATACACCACAAGGAATGTCGTCGGGGAGAAAGCGGGGCGGTTCCTCAGTCCTTCAAAATGGGTGGGCTTCATAGTCTATTCACTGGGGCCCCTCTTCTGGGGCATGGTGAAGGCAAACCTTGACGTCGCCTACAGGGTCATAACGGGCAAGATAAAGCCCGGAATTGTTAGAGTTCCGGTCGAGCTTGAAAACGACGCCCAGTACACCATTTTGAGCAACTCAATTACCCTGACACCCGGAACCCTCACCATTGATGCATGCCCAGAGGAGAAAGCCCTCTACGTGCACTGGATTTATGTGCGGGACGAACACCCGAAGAGCTCAGAACCAATTTCAGGCTCATTTGAAAAGTGGGCAAGGAGGTTAGGAAAATGATCGCACCCGTGTTCTTCTATTCAGCGCTGATAGTCATGATTGGAGCATTTTCGTCCGTGCTCAGGGTGCTCTTTGGCCCCACGGTGCCCGACAGGGTGGTTGGTGTTGATACGCTGAACACCCTCATCGTTGCGGGAATGGTGCTTCTTGGAGCAGCATATGACAGGACGATTTACATTGACATTGCCATCGTTTACGCTCTGCTCAGCTACATAGGCACCCTGGCAATAGCGAGATACCTGCAGGGGGGATTAGAGTGATAGAGTACATAATCTACGCTTTCCTTGCGATTAACATAATCTTCAACCTCTTAGGGAGCTTTTCACTCCACCGCTTCCCGGATGTATATACAAGGCTCCACGGAGCGACGAAGTGCACCACATTCGGGACAATATTTGCGGTTCTGGCGGTTGTCGTTCACGCGCTCAACCAGCTCAGGATTACCGGCGACCCGAAATACCTCCAGATGGCCCTTCACAGCGTGGTAGCTCTGATCGCTTTGCTCCTTACAAACCCGACGGGAGCTCATGCGATAGCAAAAGCGGCTCATTTGAGCGGTGTAAAGCCGGCCAAGGCGGTTATAGATGCATATGAAGAAAAGCTCACAGACAGGGGTGAATCCCGATGAACGTTCTGAGTGTTGATGCTATCATCCAGTTCGGCGTTCTGCTCGGAGTGCTGCTTTCAGCTTACCTCACAATAACCTTCAGAGACTTATTAAGTGCCGCTCTGGCCTCAGCGGCAATGAGCCTTCTCCTGAGTCTGGAGTTCTATTTGCTCCACGCTCCGGACGTTGCGATAGCCGAAGCCGCTGTTGGCGCCGGCGTCGTTACCGCCATAGTGGTGTATGGAATTGCCAAAACCGAGAGATGGGAGCGTGAGGCACCATGAAGAGAACCCTCGGAGCCCTGTCACTCCTGTTCATACTTGGAGTCCTGCTAATAGTTGCCAGTCCGAATTACGGCTTAAAGTTCGGCCTCGGCGGAAAGGACTGGCAGGCCCACCGCTACACCGACCAGTACTACATCGAGCACGGAGTTGAGGAAGTTGGCGGAACGAACATCGTAACCGACATAGTCTTCGACTACAGGGGATACGATACCATTGGAGAGGCCACTGTTCTCTTCACGGCGATAGCAGGAGCCATTGCTCTTCTCAGGCCTTGGAGGAGGGATGAGAATGAGTGAGGATATGGGACTGATAGTTAAAACCACAGCGAGAGCCACGATTCCACTCATAGGAATTTTCGGAGCATATATAGTCTCCCACGGACACCTGACACCGGGAGGAGGTTTCCAGGGAGGGGCAACAATAGCGGGAGCGGGCGTGCTCTTTTTAATCGCCTTCGGGTTGAGCGAGGCCAAGAAGCGCTATGACCATCACGTTTACTCCGCATTAGAGAGCCTTGGAGGTCTGGTGTTCCTGGGCATCGCTATGCTCGGCTTCAGCGTGGCGTTCTTCTACAACATCCTCTGGAGGAATGGCATAGCCTTCGCAGGAAAGCCGGGCACTCTCTTATCAGCGGGATATCTGCCGATTATGAACCTCGCCGTCGGGCTGAAGGTCTTTGCCGGCCTAATAAGCGCCATGATGGCCGTTGCAACGTACAGGAGGTGGAAAGAATGATTCCATTTCAGTTCATCACCGCGTTCCTCTTAATATTCATGGGGCTCTACGCTTTCCTCTACAAGCGCAACCTGATTAAGCTCATCTTGGCCCTGAACATCATCGACGCGGGAATACACCTGCTTTTAATAAGCTTTGGCTACCGCCTTGAGGATGGAACACTTCCCACAGCGCCCATATACACGGGCTATGAGACACTGAAGGGGACGCCCATGGTGGGCCCGATTCCCCAAGCTCTGGTGCTCACGTCAATTGTCATTGGAGTGTGCATCCTCGCTCTGGCCATGGCACTGACGATTAACGCTTACAGGCACTATGGAAGCCTTGACATCAACAAGTTAAGGAGGTTGAGAGGATGATGCTTCCGTTCTTGATTATCATCCCTCTCTTAGGAGCGTTCTCAATGCCCCTCATCAGCTTATTCGGAGAGAAGGCGAGAAACACATGGGCCCTGCTGGTGAGTGCATTAACCCTAGGCGTTGCCTCCAGAGTGTTCTATGACGTGTGGAGCACCGGGCAGCTCATTGTCTACACGCTCGGCGATAAGACGCCGCTGGGGAAAGGCGTGAACTTCCCGATAAGAATCCTCTGGGAGGTCGACCTGTTCGGAGCGCTGCTGGCACTTATAGTGGCCTTCGTCGCTTTCATGGCCATAATCTACTCCGTTGAGTACATGAGGCACGACACCGGGCTTGAGAAGTACTACACGCTGATCCTCGTCCTTGAGCTCGGAATGCTCGGTATAGTGATTACGGGGGACATGTTCAACTTCTACGTGTTCCTTGAGATAATGAGCATAGCGAGCTATGCCCTCGTTGCCTTCAGAAACGATACATGGGAGGGCATTGAAGCGGGCATTAAGTACATGTTCGTCGGCTCCCTGGCGAGCTCGTTCATACTCCTCGCAATAGCCCTCCTCTACGGCCAGTACGGGACACTGACAATGAGCTACCTCGCGGTGAAGATAGCCCAGAACCCAACCCTCGTGAGCAGGGTGGCTCTGGGGCTCTTCATAGGCGGGCTCCTCTTTAAGAGCGGTGCTGTCCCGGTTCACATGTGGCTGGCAGATGCACACCCGGCAGCACCGAGCTCAATCAGCGCCATGCTCTCCGGTCTGGTCATAAAAGCTGGCGGGGTCTACGCTTTAACCAGAATCGCATTCAGCATATACGGCACGAGCATACACGTAAAAACTATCGGATGGATAATAATCTTCTTCGGATGCGCGACGCTCATAGTTGGAAACGCCATGGCGGTCATTCAGACGGACATGAAGAGGCTCTTTGCATTCTCAAGTGTGGGCCAGATAGGTTACATCCTCCTGGGAATAGGCATCGGACTCGCCGCATATGGCACGAAGGTTGGAGATGTAGCAATGGCGGGTGCGGTATACCACATAGTAAACCACGCCCTGATTAAGGCCCTCCTCTTCCTCGTCGCCGGTGCGGTGCTCCACCAGCTCGGCACAAAGAATCTCAACGAGCTCAGCGGGCTTGCCAAGAAAATGCCCCTCACAAGCTTTGCCTTCCTGATTGGAGCGGCGGCTATAATAGGCCTCCCGCCCATGAACGGCTTTGCGAGCAAATGGCTAATCTACGAGAGCTCTGCTCTGTACAATCCGTTCCTTGCGGCCGTGGCAGTAATAGGAACTGCGTTCTGTACTGCAGCCTACATCAGGGTGCTGTTCACGTTCTTTGGAAGGCCAAGTGAAGTCGTTGCAAATGCAAAGGAGCCAGGAAAAGCAATGATAATTCCAATGCTGGTATTAATACTCGCAATAATCATAATGGGGCTCTTCCCGTGGCAGATAAACGACAGGATAATGCTTCCAGCCGTTGATATGCTGAAGGACCAGCTCAACTACGTCGTGGCGGTTATAGGGGGTGCATGAGATGTTTGGATACTGGGATGCCCTTTACTTCATCTATGTTTTGGCGATAGGCATGATCATTGCTTACATGCTCCTCAGGTGGGCCGAAAAGTCCAGCATGGGGACGAGGAGAACGGGCGACGGCACAAAGATTTTCATCAGCGGTGAGGACGAGGAGAAGGTCATACCGCAGTTCGAGCACTTTCGCGGTTATTACACGGGAAGACACACAATGTGGGGCCTGATCAGGGGAATACACAGGATGTTCCTCATATTCAGGAGAGAGCACACGGGATTGCTGACCGACTATGTGGCATATTTGATGATAACAACGGCCTTGGTGCTGGGCGCTCTGGTAATATGGGGGTGAGCGGATGAGTGAAGAGAGGAGAGAACTGGAAAAGAGAATTGCAAAGCTGTGCAAATACATAGGGAGATCACCCTGGGTGTTTCACGTTAACAGCGGGTCATGCAACGGATGTGATATTGAGATTATCGCGGCGCTGACTCCAAGGTATGACGCCGAGCGCTTTGGTGTGAAACTGGTTGGAACCCCAAGGCACGCGGATATCCTGCTGGTGACAGGGCCGATCACCAATCAGAGTCTGGAGAGGGTCAAGTTGGTCTACGAGCAGACACCGGAGCCAAAGGTCGTGATGGCAATTGGGGCCTGTCCCACAGGCGGCAGCGTTTTCTTTGAGAGTCCATTCACCAACGCACCCCTGGACAGGCACATCCCTGTGGATGTCTTCATCCCAGGGTGTCCTCCAAGACCGGAGGCGATCCTCCACGGTGTTGTTTTAGCCTTAGAGAAGCTTATAAAAAAGATAGAAGGTGAAGGTGAGAAGAAATGACTCCCGAGGAATTCATTGAGAGAATAAAGGAGAAGTTTGAGGTTGACGCTCACATTTCCGAGAACAAACAGCCCCACCCGAGGAAGAGGGCCTGGATAAACGTGGACAGGACAAAGTTCGAAGACCTTATGAGGTTCATAAAGGAGATTGACCCTCGCGCACAGTTCTCAATCATAATAGGCGAGGACAGGGGAGACTATCTAAGCGCGGAATACCACCTAGAGCTGTTCTATGAGGAGGAGCCAAGCCTGTCCGTGATAGTCGCGACTTCATGCCCCAAAGACGACCCAAAAATACCGAGCCTGGGTGATGTATTCCCGAGCTCAGTGCCTTACGAGCGTGAAAACAAGGAATTCCTTGGAATCGAGTTTGAGGGAATCCCCGACCCGAGAAGGCTCTTCCTCCCGGACGACTTCCCGGAGGGAGTCTATCCGCTCAGGCGGGACGATACAGGCATCAAGCCAGAGATGGTGAAAAACGCAGGGCATCCTTATAAGATAGGGGGTGGAAGGAAATGATGACCCTTCAGCAGGTTCACACTCATTCTGCGCCTGAATGGCGCCTTTTACTGGTGAACAAACGCCCGGAGCCAATTAATGAAACACCCATTCTAAATAATGCAGGTATGGCAGTGAGGGAGTTTCCGCCAGCGCTCGTTGGGAGCAAAGCTCCCGATGTGTTGAGGCAAGAGCCTCAACATGCGCAAGCAAGGGCTGTGATGGTGAAGAACGCGGGTCACTCGTACAAAATGAGAAGGGAGGGCTCAAGATGAACAGCAGGATTGAGTACTGGGTTAAAATACCCATAGGCCCCATTCACCCCGCCCTGGAGGAGCCCGAGAAGTTCATAATAACCCTTGATGGAGAGCGTATAATCAACGTTGACGTGAAGCTCGGATACAACCTGAGGGGCCTTGAATGGATTGCGATGAGGAGGAACTACATACAGCTCATGTATCTGGCGGAGAGGATATGCGGGATATGCAGCTTCTCACACAACCACACCTATACAAGGGCCGTTGAGGAGATGGCCGGCATAGAGGTGCCGGAGAGGGCGGAATACATAAGGGTAATTGTGGGCGAGCTTGAGAGGATTCACTCCCACCTGCTCAACCTTGGGGTCATCGGCCACGCCATAGGTTACGATACGGTTCTCCACCTGAGCTGGCTTGCGAGGGAGAGGGTCATGGACATCCTTGAGGCCATAGGCGGGAACAGGGTTAACTACGCCATGAACACAATTGGAGGTGTCAGGAGGGACATCGAGGAGAAGCACAGGAGGGCCATCCTCGACATGATAGCCTATTACAAGAACGAGATCATGCCAAAGATAGAGGAGATATTCCTGTACGATCCAACGGTCGAGGCCCGTTTGAGGGATGCCGGTGTTATTCCAAAGAGGATAGCGATTGAGTACAGCGCCCAGGGGCCCACGGCAAGGGGAAGCGGCGTGAAGAAGGATGTGCGCTACAACGAGAGGCTCGGCGTTTATCCCGACCTCGGCGTCAAGCCGGTAACCCCCAAAGAATTCACGGGTGTCATAAAGGGGGACGTTTTCGACAGGATGGTCGTCAGGGTCGGCGAGCTCTGGCAGAGCATGGAGCTCATAGAGAGGGCCTTTGACCAGATGCCCGGGGGCAAGATAAAGGCCTTTGCCAAGGACAACCTGATTCTCCCCAAGCTGAAGAAGGCGGATGGAGAGGGAATAGGGCGTTATGAGGCCCCGAGGGGTGAGGTCATACACTACGTGAGGGCAAACCCGGGGAAGGACATACCCTCAAAGTGGAAGGCGAGGGAGCCGACATTTCCAAACCTCTTCGCGGTTGCAAGGGCCCTGGTCGGCGAACAATTGGCTGATGTGCCGGTTGCAATAGCCTCAATTGACCCGTGTTTGAGCTGTACGGACAGGGTGGCGGTTGTGGATGCAAGAACCGGAAAGAGGGGGATTTTAACCGAGAAAGACCTCCTGAGAGCTTCAATCGAGAAGACGAGGGAAATCAATCCAGAGGTTAGTGCAAGACCCGAGGTGGTTGGTGTTAGCTGCCCAAGGGGTGATCTGCTATGAACCTCCTTTACGCCACACTCGGCCTAATCGGGCTTTACATCTACGTCTCATTTGCCTCCCTCCTGTGGGAGGGCCTTGACAGGAAGCTCGTGGCGAGAATGCAGCGCCGCATTGGTCCACCGCTCCTGCAGCCCTTTTACGACTTCCTGAAGCTTGTGAGCAAGGAGTCAATAATCCCGAGACACGCAGGCAGGATGTTTGAGCTCGCACCCGTCTTTGCCCTGGCGGTCTCAATAGCTCTATTAGCATACACGCCCTTCGGATTTGCGCCCCTCTTCAACACCAGGGGCGATGTCATCGTGTTCATATACCTGCTCACCCTGATAGCCTTCATCAGGGTGCTCGGAGCGGTAAATTCGGGCTCACCCTACGCTCAAATAGGTGCCCAGAGGGAAATCATAATCCTCGTCTCAAGGGAAGTTCCCATGATGCTTGGCCTCTTTGCAATACTCTGGCGCCTGAGCAAGCTCGGCGTCAGCAAGCCCTTCAGCCTTGGGACATTTTACGAGCACAACATATGGGAAATTGGAACTCCCCTGACCTTCATGGGCGCTGTAATACTCCTGTTCGTCTTCCTCGCGTGGCTTGCGAGCGAGATTGAGGTCGGCTACTTCAACATTCCGGAAGCGGAGGAGGAGATAGCCGAAGGCCCGATGGCGGAGTACAGCGGGAGGCACCTGGCCCTGTTCAAGCTCAGCAACGCTTTGAAGGAGTTCATAAGCGCAAGCCTCGTCGTGGCAATATTCTTCCCGTGGGGCATAAGCGGTGTGCTCGGACTTACGGGAGCCGGGGCGGTAGTGGCGGACTTGCTCTTCCACACGCTCAAGGTCTATGCGGTGCTCTTCGTGAGCATGAGCGTCTTCAGGGCCATAACCGGGAGGCTCAGGATTACACAGGCAGTTCAGGTGTTCTGGCTCAGGATGCTGCCAGCGGCGGTCATAGGTGTGCTGCTCATATTGATCGACCTCATGGAGGTGATAGCATGAGGGTTCCGCCGACCCTCTCAGCTGTCCTCGGAAACCTCTTCAGGAAACCAGCGACGAACCCATTCCCGAAGAGCGAGCCTGTTCCTGTTCCTGAGGGCTTCAGGGGAAAGCTCGTCTACCATGTGGACAAATGCGTTGGGTGCAGGCTCTGCGTTACCGTCTGTCCGGCAGGTGTCTTTGAGTACCTACCCGAGGTCAGGAAGGTCACGCTGTGGCTTGGCAGATGTGTCTTCTGCAAGCAGTGCGTGGACGTGTGCCCTGTCGGTGCCCTTGAGATGAGCGATGAGTTCCTCCTTGCAACGTATGATAAGTACGACGACAACCTCAGATGGTTCAAGGAAGACGAGATAGAAAAAATGATCGAGGAGAAGAAAAAAGCACAGAAGAAAGCTCAGAAGAAGTGATTTCCTTTCTTCCATTTTGTCCCTCTTCCCCCACTGTTTTTCACCCCCGACGCGCCCCGAATCATCGAAGAACGTTTCTGTACATTCAGATTCCGATTTATGCATTGGAGAACCCTTTTTTGGAGGTATGTAAAGCTCAGAACTCTTTATATTTGTCAAATTTCAGGTTTTCAACCTTTTGTTTTAGAAACGTATTTATAAAGTCTCTGACAACCTATGAGTGAGATTTGGGGAAAATACGCCCTCTATCGGTTTAAAACTTAAAGTTGAGGTGGGAAAATGGGATTTGCCACATCGTTCATATGGTCTCTGATCGTCTACCTAATACTAACAGCAGGCTCGGGAAGCATAATAGCATGGAGCCCGGCGGAGCTGATAGCCGGAGTGGTGATAGCAGCGATCATAGGCTATGCAACGAGGAACATCATGAGCGAAAAGCTCGATTACTTCTTCAATCCCAAGAGGTGGATACTGTTCATAGTGTATGCACTCGGTCCGTTCTTCTTTGCAATGGCAAAGGCAAACCTCGACGTCGCCTACAGGGTCATCACAGGCAAGATCAGACCGGGAATAGTCAAAATCTCCCCGGGACTCACGAGGGATGAAAGCAGGACACTGCTCGCCAACTCCATAACCCTGACACCGGGGACGTTTACACTTGAGATTGACGATGAGGGTAACTTCTACGTTCACTGGATAAACGTCCCGCCAGGAAAGGAAAAGCCAACTCCTGAGGAGCTCTGCGGCTACCTTCCAAAATGGGCAAGGAGGATTGCGGAATGACGGTTATAGGCATATTCATGTGGGCGCTGATACTCCTGATGTTTTCGGCCATGCTAACCCTCATCAGGCTGCTGCTCGGCCCAACGATTCCTGACAGGGCAGTTGCCCTCGACTCAATGACCACAACGACTGCAGGTGCAATGGTTCTCTACGGGGTAATAACAAAGCAGGCGGTTTTCATTGACGTTGCCCTTGTCTATGCGGTTCTGAGCTACATAGCCACGCTCTACATAGCGAGGTATCTCGTGAAGAAAAGAGTGGGGGTCATCTACGGGA
>JALSON010000203.1 GCA_026986455.1 Thermococcaceae archaeon
ATGAGGTTAAGAACATCTGGTATCACCTCGGCTTTGGATTCACGGAGGGGCCGAATATTGAAGACAGCGGAAATACCCCCTGGTACTTCCCCCCGAACTGCGATAAAATAAGGACAAGCGCTCCCCAGCTGTGCAGACCTGACAGGGACTGCAGGAACATAAAGAATCCCCTGAGCTACTACCTCAGGAAGCTTTATTTTGAGAGCAAGCGGTCGGGTGAGAAAAATGAGTGAGCTCTTCAGGGAGGTTACGAAGAAGGAGAGGCTCCTGTACTACAGGAGGGAATGGAGCTCTAAAAAAATGCCGGATTTCCTTGTTGAAACAATCGAAAACAGGGAATTCGGGTTTGACCACACAGGGGATGGGCCGAGCGATAGGAAGAACGTCTTTCAGGATGTCAGGGATCTGGAGGACTACGTAAAAGCGACCGCTCCCTATGCGATGTTTTCGAGCGTGGCTCTCTATGAGGAGCCGAGGGAAATGGCAGGCTGGCTGGGTGCCGAGCTCGTGTTCGATATAGATGCCAAAGACTTGCCCCTGAGAAGATGCCAGAGCCTTCATCCAAGCGGACAGGTGTGCCCCATCTGCCTTGAGGATGCGAAGGAGCTCGCGAGGGACACGCTGATTGTTCTGAAGGAGGATTTTGGATTCCAGAATGTTCATGCCGTTTATTCTGGGAGGGGATATCACATTAGGGTTCTTGATGAATGGGCCCTCCGGCTTGATGGAAAGGCCAGGGAGAAGATTCTGGCGTATATCTCGTCTGCTGAGGAGATAACGTTTGAAGACATTCAGGGCAGGAAGATTATGCTCTCATCGGGCTACTTCAGGGTCTTCCGTCTTCGCTTTGGCTATTTCTTGAGGAGGGTCAGCGAGAATCATCTCCTTAATATAGGTCTGAACAAGGCCCAGGCAAGGAAGATACTCGAAAACAGGGAGCAAATCTATGATGGTTTTGTCAGAAGGGCACTTTTAACCTCATTCCCCCGCGGAATAGGATACAGAACACTGCTGAAGCTTTTTGCGCTCTCATCAACGTTCTCAAAGGCGTATTTTGACGGGAGGGTTACGGTTGATGTGAAGAGAATCCTGAGAGTTCCTTCAAGCCTCCACTCGAAGGCGGGCTTCGTAACGACGTATATCGGGACTTCAGAGGGGGATCTTGAAAAATTCAATCCTCTCAGGGACGCTGTCCCTAAATTCAGAAAGAGAGAGGTTGAAGAGGCATATAAAATATGGCGCGAGGAGCATGAGGAATGATCCCAGGGAAAGTTAAAATCACAGTATCAATGCTGATCTGGGGAAGTGTGGGGATATTCAGCAGGTTTACCCACCTAACTGGTCTCGGAGTGGCATTTTTCAGGGTTTCTCTTGGGGCGCTCCTGTTCTTAGGGGTTTATAGCTTCAGGGAGCCCATGTGGCTGAAAAGGGTTCATGATGAGCTTGGAGGGAACTGGAGGTGGATTCTGCTTCTCGGTGCTGCACTGGCTTTGAACTGGGTTTTTCTCTTCACGGCATTCCTTTACACGACGATAGCGGAGGCAGTCCTTGTGTATTATACCGCCCCCATCATTGCCGTCATAATCTCTGCGAGGTTCCTTGGTGAAAAAATCACAGGGACACGGGTATTTCTCATAGCACTCGCATTTATGGGAGTTATCACGATAATGAGCGGTGAAGGCGTGAGCACGGCAAACAAAGGGCTGATTCTGGCACTCCTTGCTGCATTTTTCTATGCCCTGATTCCCAACCTCGGAAGGTTCCTGAGCGGCATGGACTCTGAAGTCCTAACGTTTTCCCAGCTTGCTGTGGCCGCAGCGATCCTCACACCCTTTGTATCTGTGGTGGGGGTTTCATCGGGAGAAATCAGCTGGCCTGCTGTAGGCGTTCTGGTTGTGGTTCATACAGTCCTTGCCCTGCTCCTGTACATGAAAGGCCTGAGGGAGGTGGAGGTCAACGAAGCCGCCCTGCTCAGCTATCTTGATCCACTGAGTGCTGTTGTCTATGCATTTTTGGTTTTTGGGGAGATTCCTTCCCTGAGAACTGCGGTCGGTGGTCTCCTGATACTCTCAGCATCGCTGGCAGACATACTGAAAAAGGGGTGAGGGGGCTATAGCCCGCCTTCTGTATTCAGGAGCATTCGACTGAGCGGCCTACCACGGGACTCCCACCGGGAATTCATCGCCCCTTCCTTGGCCTTGCACCCCGCGGGACGGCCGTTTCACCGCTTCCCGGCAGGTCGTCTGCGGGTTAGCTTGGCCTTCGTCGCCGAAGGCCTTCGCCGCTTTCATCCCCATCCCTGCCGGGCCGTGTCGTTTCTGCGCCGTTGCCCTCCCTCTCGGGAGGTGCCTTGCGGCACCGCGGCCCCGGTGCGGTGGGCGGAACTTCCTCCTTGCGGACAGCTCCAGCCCCCTCACCAGAGTGGGTTAGAGAAAAGGGGGATAAAAAGATTTCTCACTTCTTTGGGAGCTCCTTATTTTCCCTGAATTTTGGCATTTTCGGCCGTTTAAACCTTCCGAGGGGCGATTTTCTTTTCGGCTTAGGCCTTGTTCTCCTCGCGGGCCTTGATCTCACGTTCTCATAATATCCCACGGCTATTATGGCGGCAACTACAAGGATTATCACTGCATAAAGACCCCTGCTTCCCCCTTCGGGGCTCGATGTTGTGGT
>JALSON010000204.1 GCA_026986455.1 Thermococcaceae archaeon
AGTTTTACATTTTCTCCATTCACACTGCCCTCAAAAATGAAGGAACCGTGTATATCCTCCAGCCCGGCGAATACACTGTTCCCTTCTATCGTGGCTTTCAAAACCCTCCGGAACTCCTCCCCGCTGACCCTCTTTATGGTTCCCCGGAGCATGATTTCCTTTCCGCATTCCTCTTCGGGACAGTGGAGCTTGAAGGGAGTTCCCTCCTTGGCATCCACAGGAATGCTCATTCCGAGAACGTTATAAATGATAAAGCTGGGGATTTGAATCACTCCCCTATCTCAACAAGGGCATCAACGGGGATTTCATACTCCCCCTTCAGATGTTCAATAACATTTCCAACGCTTATGAGGAAGAACATTCCCACGGGTGTTGCCCCTGCCTGACGGCACATCTCTACGAGGGCCTTCTGGGTCTCCCCGCTTCTTATGACGTCATCGACGATGAGAACCCTCTCTCCTTTCTTGAGTGCCCAGTGCGGCAGGTAAAGCGTGGTAACGCTTCCGGAGGCGCTTGGAACATAACTAACCTCATAGAACTTCTCAACACCCACCTCTTTCTTTTTCTTGGCATAAACAACATCAGCATTTAGTTCCTTTGCTATATGGACGCCCAGGGGAATTCCGTCGGTTGCTGCCGTGAGAATCTTGGTGACGTTTTTATCCATGTATCTGGAGGCGACCTCCTCCGCAATCAGGCTCATGAGGGGGGTGTCGCTTAGAACCATCATATTGTCAAAGAATCCCATCTCATCAAATTTTATCCTCTTCCTGACTTCCTCTTCCAGGTTCACATACGGGGAAAGCATCTTCAGGAGCTCCTTTGTTCTTTCGGTGCTCGGGAGGACTTTTCCCCTCACGTATCTGTTCAGCACGGTTATCGGGAGACCCGTCATCTTCGAGAGCTCCTCGTAGGTATATGACTTTTTCAGTATCTTCAGCACCCTGACGAGCCTCAACTTCTCCTGTACTGCTCTTATCTGACTCATGCCCTTTCACCTCCGAGTAACCCAAATTAACAAGAAAATGTATAAATAGGTTTCGGTTCCCTGAATCTTTCTCAAAAACGGAATACTTCAGATTCCGGAGGACTTGAGTTTCCGCCCGTACTCCTCGATTATCTCGCTGAAATATTCTCTGATAAACTCCTGGTCTATCGTCTCTCCCTCCGGGTGGTTTATGCCCGGGCAGAATTCATCATTCCTGATGTAAACCTCCATAACCGAACCGTTTCTGATGAGAACAAATGGGTAAAGCCTGCATGCTCTGGGCCGGTGGGGGTATATCCTGCATCTGCTGTTCTCATCCAGAAAGATGCACGCGTCGTCGAATGGCCTCTTTTTCAGGGCATACCCGAGGAATCTGTCACCTCTGTAGAACATCTTTTCATAGTCCACAAACTCCCAGGCACTGTATCCGAGGTCCTCAATGCCTGTTATATCCTCATCCCTGAGGGGGATGTCAAGCTCAACGCAGCACTTCCCGCAGTTTTTAACACATTTAAATTTAAAAGAAGAGCGCATCTCAATTTCCATCGTGTCCAAATGGATGACCGCAACGAGCGTTCTTTCCAAGCACCTGCCCCCTAGCTCCCGTAAGAGCTGGCTATTAAGGTCTCGGTCATTTCTATCTCCTTAATCCTCCTCAGGACACTGTCGTGGAACTCATCGAGCTCCCTGATGCTGTCAACCTCTATCCTGACAACGATGTCATACTCCCCATAGAGCCTGTATATCTCTCTGACCCGGGGATTGTCCTTGAGTTTGTTGAAGACCTTTTCCTCATTCCCGGGCTTCACAACAATAAGGATGAAGACCTCCATCATTTTCAGATACCTCCAAGATTAAATCCCCTTGCGAGTTTAGAAAGTTTTCTCTTGTCCATGCTCTTGAAGAACTTTTTCATCTGGTTGTACTGGTTCAGGAGTTCCTTCACATCCCTGGGGGTTGTCCCGGAACCCCTCGCAATCCTTTTTATGCGTGAGTAGTTTATAATCTCCGGGCGCTCAAGCTCCTCCTCCGTCATGGAGTCCATTATTATCTTGAACTTTTTCAGCCTCTCCTCGCTAACCCTCACCGCATCATCGGGCAGGGAATAGCCGAGGCCTGGGATCATCTGGAGTATCTGCTTCAGCGGCCCCATTTTGCTCATGGCCTCAAGCTGGGCATACATGTCCTTCAGGTTGAACTTACCTTTGAGGAACTTATCTACATCCTGTTCCCTGATCTTCTGCTCCTTGCTCAGTTCTTCGAATTTTTCAAGGAGACCTTCTATGTCTCCCATCCCGAGCAGTCTTGAGACGAACCTCTTGGGGTCAAAAGGTTCGAGGTCATCAATTTTTTCCCCCGTTCCTATGAACTTTATGGGGGCTCCGGTGGCCGCTACCGCCGAAAGCGCCCCTCCTCCCTTGGCCGAGCCGTCCAGCTTGGTTACTATTATTGAACCCAGAGGGGTTGCCTCCTTGAAGGCCAGCGCCTGATTGTGGGCCTGCTGGCCGATTGTTCCATCCACGATGAGGATGACCTCGTGGGGGTTTATTGAGCTGCTTATCTGTCTCATCTCCTCCAGGAGGCCTTTCTCTTCCTTGTGTCTTCCGGCGGAGTCAACGATAATTATGTCGACACCCTTCTTTTTGAAGTACTCAACCCCCTCCCTCGCAAGCTTCA
>JALSON010000205.1 GCA_026986455.1 Thermococcaceae archaeon
GGTTTATGGCAAATTCGCCCTTGTTCCAGTGTTAGAGCCGATTTCCCCGCACGAAGCAAAGGAAATGGTGAAGTATGCCTTTGAGCTGAGCGAAAAGTTCAAGCACTTCGTTATCCTGAGAACAACCACGAGGAGTTCCCACGCAAGGGGAGACGTCGTTCTCGGTGAGCTGCCGGAGGAGATAAAAGCCGGAAAGAGGAAGTTTGGAAACTTCAAAAAAGACCCCTCAAGATTCGTGGACATCCCGGCACACTCAAGAAAGTTCCACCCCCAGATTCTTGAGAAGATTGAGCGCATAAGGGAGGAGCTCGCGGAGTGTCCGTTCAACTGGATTGAGGGCAAGGAGGATGCAAAAGTTGGTATCATCGCCCCCGGTCTGAGCTATGCCTACGTTAAGGAAGCCCTTGCCTGGCTCGGCGTTGATGATGTGAAGATTCTCAAGCTCGGCACCCCATTCCCCGTCCCGTTCAGGCTCGTTGAGCGCTTTGTGGAAGGCCTTGAGAGGGTTCTCATAGTGGAGGAGCTCGAACCCGTTGTTGAGGAGCAGATAAAGACATGGGCCTTTGACAGGAAGCTCAGCATCGAGATTAAGGGCAAGGAGATAGTCCCAAGGGTCTACGAGATGACCACGAGGAGGGCCGTCGAGGCCATAGCGAGGTTCCTCGGCCTTGAGACCCCGGTCAACTTCGGGGAGCTCGACGAGAAGTACAGGAAGGTTCAGGCAATGGTGCCGCCGAGGCCTCCTTCGCTGTGTCCTGCCTGTCCGCACAGGAATACTTTCTACGCCATAAAGAAGGCTGCAACGACCAGGGCCATATTTCCGAGCGACATAGGCTGCTACACCCTTGGGGTTCTGCCGCCGCTCAGGGCAGTCGACACCACCGTAGCCATGGGAGGCTCAATCGGCGTTGCCCACGGGCTCAGTATAGCCCTCAACGGCTCCGTTGCGGAGGAAGAACACAGGGAGGGTAAGGAGAAGAAGGTCATAGTGGCCACCATCGGGGACTCAACGTTCTTCCACACCGGACTTCCGGCTTTAGCGAATGCAATCTACAACCGCTCCAATGTCGTCATAGTCGTCGTCGACAACCTCGTTACGGCAATGACCGGCGACCAGCCGAACCCGGGAACAGGTGAGACTCCTCACGGACCCGGCAGACAGATAAAGATCGAAGAAGTGGCTAAAGCCCTCGGTGCGGACTTCGTTGCCGTTGTTGACCCGTACGACATCAAGGCCACAGTTGAAACCATGAAGAGGGCCCTTGCCGTCGAGGGCGTCAGCGTTGTCGTCAGCAGGCGCGTCTGTGCCCTCCACAGGATAGGCGAGCTCAGGAGGGCCAGGATACAGTGGCCGCTCTACCAGGTCAACGAGGAGAAATGCACAGGCTGCAAGATATGCATAAACGCCTACGGATGTCCGGCCATCTACTGGGATGCCGAGAGCGGCAAGGCCAAGGTCGACCCGCTCATGTGCTGGGGCTGCGGCGGATGTGCTCAGGTGTGTCCGTTCGATGCCTTTGAGAAGGTCAGGGAGGGAGAGATATGAAGGAGTACAACATCGTTATCACCGGAGTTGGCGGCCAGGGAATCCTCACCGCGGCAAATCTCCTAGGGTGGGCCGCCCTCCGCGCGGGATACAAGGTCAGGGTCGGCGAGGTTCACGGAATGAGCCAGCGCTTCGGCTCGGTCATAGCATACGTGCGCTTTGGAGAGGATGTATATGGTGCGATGGTTCCGGAAGGGAAGGCCGACGTTATACTCTCCTTCGAGCCGGTCGAAGCTTTGAGATACATAAACTACCTCAAGAAGGGCGGGCTGGTCTTCACGAACGCCAGACCCATCCCTCCGGTTCAGGTTTCGATGGGACTCGCCGCTTACCCGAGCCTTGAGGAGATAAAGAAGATAGTCGAGGAGGACTTCGAGGCCAAGTTCATGGCCTTTGACGCCGAGGAGCTCGCCATGAAGGCCGGCCACGTGATAACGACCAACGTCGTCCTAATTGGAGCTTTAACACAGACACCGGGCTTCCCCCTCTCGGCGGAGCATGTAAAGGAGGTCATCCGCGTCAGCGTTCCGCCCAAAGCCGTCGACGTCAATATGAAGGCCTTCGACCTTGGTGTTCAGGCTGCAAAGGAGATGCTGGGGCTCTGATTTCTCTCTTTTTATTCTCCACTTCAGCCCCTTGAATGGCATTTTTAATCTTTTCAAAATCCCTTATGTTACCACCGATAGGCATATATAAAACAAAATCAAGAACATTTTTGCAGCACTTGTCCCGGAGGTAACACACATGAAGATAACCGTTTATGATGGTGCCGATACCATAGGCGGAACAAAAATTCACGTAGAAGAAAAGGGAAATGGGCTTTTTCTGGATTTTGGGATGAACTTTGCCAGATACTCCCTCTATTACGAGGAGTTCATAAGCGAGAGAAGTGCGAGGGGAATTCACGACCTCTGGCACCTGGGTCTAATACCAAAGCTCAACATCTACAGAAAGGATTTGATTCCACGGGATCTGGATACCTCCTCTTACCCAAAGCTCCCGGTCAATGCTGTTCTGATAAGCCACGCCCACCTCGATCACGTCGGTAACGTCGCCCTCCTCGATGGGAGCATTCCGCTCGTCGGTTCCCCCACGACGATTGCAATCATCAAGGCTTTAAATGACACCGCTGCCGGCGGCAGCCATTTTGGAATGGAAATCCCCTACTATAAGGTGAGGAAGAACAGAGATGAGGAAGGCCATATCCTGGAGGCGGACAGAAACTCCCACTACCCTTCGAGGAAGGTTATCCTCACCGGGAAAGCGGAGCAGCTCAATGAGTTCCTCTTCTACTCCCCAAAGTCCAAGAAGAAAATAATCCCCAATGAGGTTAAAACCCTCGGAGAAGAGGAGCTGGGGTTTGAGGTCAAAGCTTTTCCCGTCGATCACTCAATTTACGGTGCAACAGCACATGTGGTCGAAGGTGATGTTAGCCTCGCATACACGGGCGATTTCAGGCTCCACGGGAAGAACGGGAACGAAACGAAAAAATTCATCAGAGAGGCGGGGAATGTTAGCATTTTAATCACAGAAGGGACGAGAGTTGGTAGAGAAGAACATGAGAACGTCTCTGAGGAGGAGGTTTATGAGAACGCGCTTGAAATAGTTGAAGGAGCTAAGGGCTTGGTTGTGGCGGACTTTTCGGCAAGGAACTTTGAGAGGCTTGAAACCTTTGAGAAAATTGCCCGGGAGGCGGGTAGGGAGCTCGTGATAACGGCAAAGGACGCTTACTTCCTGCATGCCCTGAAAATGGTCGATGGAGCCGACAGACTTGAAAACGTGAGAATCTACGGGAACTTCAAAGCCACCCGGCAGAGGTGGGAAACCCTCGTGGTCTGGGAGAACTACGGCGACAGATATATATCACCTTTTGAGATCAGGGCAAATCAGGAGAACTACATTCTATGCTTCTCCTTTTATGATATGCCCCACCTGCTGGATGTAATGCCCCATGGCGGCGTTTATATTTACTCCTCAAGTGAAGCCTTTGGGGAGGAGCAGGAGTTCAGCTTTCTCCGCCTTTGGAACTGGCTCAGATACTTTGGCTTTGAAGTGCATGGGTTTAAGGTGGATGAACACGGGAAGCCGGTTTTTGAGAGAGGACTTCATGCATCGGGTCACGTTTCCAGGGAGGAGCTGGTGAGGGTTATTGATGAGATTGACCCGGATTACATAATTCCAGTGCACACGGAGAACCCGATGTGGTTTAAGGAGAATTGGGGCGAAAAGACTGTTGTTTTAAAGAATGGGGAAAGGTGGGAGATTTGAGAAACCAGACCACGCCTACAAGCACACCGCCAAGAAAGCCCCCCGCATGCTCCGCCAGCTGTATGAGATAGGCTTCGCGAGCTTCAGCTGATTTTTTCTTTTCGAAACCCTTATAACTTACCCGAGGGTAAGAGGCTCGTCCTTATCCTCGGCATAAGGCGTCTCGGGAAAAGCTCCCTCCTCAACGTGGCACTCTCAGAGTCTGGCTTACCTTACGCCAAAATCGACACCCGGGCCCTTTACTTCACCCACGGTTCGATTCCTCAGGAGATCCTTGCGAAAAGAATTCTGAGTTCGCTAATCTCATCACTTCCTTCCAAAGGAAAGCCCAGACTCGGAATCATAGAGGCACTCTCCTCGATCAAAGGACTCCGCCTATCGGGAATTCAGGTGGAGTTCGATAAAAAACCTGATCTGGCCGAAATACTGGAAACCATAAACTCATGGGGCGAGAGAAGCGGAAGGAGAGTCCTGATAGCCTTTGATGAAGCCCAGTATCTTAGACTGTCTGGCATACAATATGATGGGCTGATAGCCTATGCAGTCGATAACCTATCCAACATTACGTTTGTCCTCACAGGTTCGGAGGTCGGAATGCTCCACGATTTTCTCGGCTTGGATAATCCAAAGAAACCGCTTTTCGGCAGGTACGCAAGGGAGATAGTGCTGGAGCGATTCACGAGGGAGCAGAGCAGTGACTTCCTTGAGAAAGGCTTCGAAGAGCTCCGGATTAACGTGAGTTCTGAGGAACTTGAGCGGGTCGTTGATAGGCTTGATGGAATCGTTGGCTGGCTGAGCACCTACGGCTACCTCAGGGGTGTTAGAAAGCTATCCGAAAAGGACGCCCTGGAGGAGCTGTTCCGCAGGGCTGAAGCCCTCGTAATGGATGAACTTTCCTCCCTGATCTCCCACAGCAGAAGGTACTGGTTCATACTGAAGGCCGTTTCCTTGGGCAACAGCAGGTGGAGCAGTATAAAGGAATACGTGGAGTTCAAAGCCGGCAGGATAAACGACGCGAAGTTTTCCCATCTCCTGAAAAACCTCGTCAAATACGGTTACCTCAAAAAAACGCCGAAGGCTATTCAATTTCCGATCCCGTTGTCCTGGAGGTCATCAAGAAGTCTCAACTTACCCCCGGGTAAGTTCCTTACCCCCCGTAAGTTATTCGTCATGTATCAGAAGAATATCCGAGAGAGATACAGGTTTAGCTTCCAGAATTTTTCCCCATCCCACAGCCCATTTTCGGAGAGGCCCCTTATCACATAGTCCAGCCTGGCCGGGTTTTCTGTATGGTAACCTTCGGGCTTATGCTCCCGGAAAATGGAAGAGTAAAAGATTCCGAAGGGCAAGAGGGTTTCAGAACTCCTCCTCTTCTTCGATGAGGCCGTACTTCTCCAGCTCGCGGAGGAGCTTTCTGACAGCATCCCACGCATCATGCTCGCTCTTCGCCCCGGAGCACACTATCTTCCCCGAGGAGAACAGCAGTATAACCGCTCTTGGCTCCTTCACGCGGTAGATGACGCCAGGGAACTGTTCCGGTTCGTACTCACAGTTTGGAAGACTTAGAGCCACGGCATCGAGGTTGAACTCCATACCTATGTCACCGCTGAAGACCATGTTCTGTATATCTATCTGCGGCGCCCTTCCGAACTTGGCCCCTATCTTCTTGAGCATCTGGATGAGCTTCTGAACCGCCCTCTCTATGTCCTCCACGCTCTTGGCACCTGTGACAACGAGCTTGCCGGAGCTGAAGATGAGGAGAGCAACCTTTGGCTCGTCAAAGCGGCATATTATCCCCGGGAACTCCTCCGGATTATACTTTGAGTTTGGGCATATCTCGATGACCTTCTCAAGGTTTAGCGATGTAAAAAGGTCAACAGAGGCGACGATATTTTCAATCCTGAGCTTTACCTTACTCATATCTACCATGTATTACACCCCCGGATGGTGGGTTTAAAAACCCTTTATAAACTATCATCTTGGGTTTTTAAAGTTTAGCTTTAGCTTTAACTTTTGGGTAGCTTTAGGGTTGACGGTGCTCTTAGGACAAGCTCAATAATATCTCCAAGGACGGCAGAAACGGTTCATGCAACACGCTTAAAAGGGGATGAAAGGAGTTAGGCTTGGTGAGATTATGTTAAACACGATGGTTTTAGTAAGGACGGACAACTTTCAGAAGGCGAGCATAGCTCTGGCCGACCTCGTGAGGTACGGAAGGATGAACATCAGGGGAGACCCGCGAATAATTCCACCGGCTCTGTCGGACTGGGCATTTGAAAAGATAAGCGGCGAGAAGCCGAGAAAAAAATTCAGAGCCCATGTAGTGGCTCAGATAGACCTGCCCCCTTCAAAGGCCATAGGCAGGCTTATGGATATACACCCTCCGGCCCACATTCTCGTAATTCCTCCTGACACAGAGGTGCACAGGGAGCTCCTCAGACTGTGGGGGACGTTTGAAAAGCTCCGCGGTTTTCATTCCCCAAAGAGAACCAAAGCTGAGGAGCTCAGGAATAAGAAGGAGAGCGGGGAGTTGGAGGGGTTTTAGGGGGAGAACCTGCAGCCCCTCTTTTCTTCCAGCGTTTTTAAGGTCACTGTCCAATGCTGCCAGAATTATTCGGGAGTAGGTTGTGTTTTCGCATCAGCTCATAGGACAGCTCAAGAATCTCGTCATCAGTGGGTAGTACATGGAACTGTCCAATAAAATCCTTTGGCTCATCGGAGAGTATCACTGCGCTTATTTCTCTCCGTTTTTTAATTGTAATTATAAAATAGGACAACATCTATAAAAGAGTCTCTTCCAAAATTAATTAAAATTGAGAAACTGAGAAACTCAAAAACCTATAAACCAACAGTTCACTTCTTCTTCCTCTTCTTGATCCTGATGTTTGCCACATCTCCAAGCGTCGGTTCATAGTCCCGGGGTATCGTGGCCTTCTCCCTTTGAACTTCCTCAACCTTCTCAATCAGCGTTATTTTGAAGTACTTCTCCAGCTTCTTGGCCTCCTTGAGGGTGGGCTCGCGGTAGCCGTGGGCAATCGCCCTCAAGTCATTCATTGAAAGCCCCACCTCATGGGAAAGCTCCTCATAGCTCTTTCCGCTCCTCTGAATTGCCCGCATAACCCTCTCAGCATAATCCTCAACAATTTCCTCGCTGTATAACGGCTTCTCTCTTCTGGGCTTTGGCTGCGGCTTCGGTCTTGGTCTTGAATACATCCTCCTCCTTGGCTCCCTCCCGGTCGGCATGACGCTGAACGTTCCCGGTTTCTTCCTGCCGTACTTTCTGTAGCAGTTATCGCACGCGAGCAGCTCGGCACCCTCAATCCTTACCGTATGACCGGGTCCACGTATTGTTGCACCGCAAATTTCACAGATTTTGGGCTTCGCTTTTCCCATAAAAACCACCTTCCCAAGCTTAGGTTTATGGTTAGCTTTTATAAATCCATCCCCGCAAAATTCAGAACGATGACAGGGGTAAGGATAGAGAGGCTTGGCAAACTTGATCAGGAAACCTTAGAAAGGCTCATAGAAATATACATGAGGGGCTATGAGGGCATGAGGGAGTATGGAGGTGAGGGTGAGAGATACGCGAAGCGTTACCTGAGATGGTGCTGGAACAAGGCAAAGGACGGCTTTTTCGTGGCGAAAGTTGGCGACGAGATAGCGGGGTTTATCGTGTGCGACAGCGACTGGTACAGCAAGTACGAGGGGAGAACGGTGGGAGCGATTCACGAGTTCGTCGTTGATAGGAGATATCAGGGACAGGGCATAGGCCATAAGCTCATGGAGAAATGCCTTGAGTATCTGGGCAGGTATAACGACAGAATAGAGCTCTGGGTCGGGGAGAAGAACGAAAAGGCAATGAAGTTCTATGAGGAATACGGCTTCAGAAAGGCTGGCCAAAGACCTGCGTAAGGACGGCAGACCCGGAGAAAAAGGGAAGTAGTGGTTGGATGTCCTGTATAAAGCCACCCGAACCATGAAAAGTGAGGAAATTGAAGGAAGAAAGTTTCATACGTGAAGGAAAGGGCAGGTTAAGGGTCGTTATAGAAAACGGGAAAGATAGGCTTGAAACCATCATTAATGGCTCCCTGAAGAGCGTCGGCGAGATGGCGGAGATGCTGGGCGTCAAGGCAGCGGAAGGAAAAATAGAGGCAGCCATCGACGGGTGAAGATCAACGCCGAGCACGGAAAGCTGGAGATGGAGTTCGAGAACTGGGACAGGCTGAGGATTGAGAGGGCTTGGAGCTAAATCAATCATTTCTCAATTATTACCGCGTTCCCAAGAAGCTTGAAGTGGTGATCCTCGTCAGAACAACCGCTCCATGTCGTTTTGCGGTTTCTGAGATTATACAATCCGCGAGAGATACGTTTTTATTTTTCTTCTTAACTTGACTATGAACCTTTCCTGAACTCAGGGCAATTTCGCGGTCTAGGACAACCACCAAGCTGTTTTCAGCTATGGCATCCATAACGGAGCTATCAATTTTGTTCCTCTCAAGCTCGGCCAAGCACTAAAGTCGGAACTATAACAACATCAGAGTTTTCCAGTATTTCAAGAACAACCTTTCCAGCTTTACTACCCCGAATCAATTCCACTAAAGCAGATGTATCTGGAAGGACTATCATATCCTTACATCCACCCGATCGCTTTCTTGGAATTCCGGCAGATTTTCAGCTATTCCGAATAGTTTCGACCAGGCTTTACGCTTTTTCTCATCTTTGATGAGCTTTTTTAGCTCTTCTTCAGTCAGAGATACCTTAACCTCAACAATACCCCCCATAGCACCACCGGAGAAAGTACGAAAAAAAGTAGATAAAGTTTGCGGGAGCTCACTTCACCGGCGGCCTGAACTTGTATGCGTAGAGGATTATGCCGTCCTCGCCGAACTCCCTTATCTTTCTCGTTACCATCTCGACCTCCATGCCGGAGGTTATCTCCTCTGGGTCCACATCCGTCAGCTGGGCCAGGACAACCGGCCCCTCCTCCAGCTCGACGAGGGCGAGGGGGAAAGGCTTGTAGTACTCGAAGCCGCTTGGGGGGTTCCGCACTATCGTCCAGCTTATAACCCTGCCCTTTCCGCTGAACTGGAAGTCCTCCACACTCCTGCTGCCGCACACAGGACAGACTGACCTCCTTGGGAAGAAAACATGACCGTTCTCGCATTTACCGCCGATGAGGCGGTACTTCTCCTTAAAATGCCTCCAGTATCTGGCGACCTGCATTGGCTTCGCCATTTCAGACCCTCCTCAAAATCGTGATCGTTATGTTTGAACCTGTTCCACCTATGTTCTGAGTCAGGGCAGTTTCCGCATCCGGCACCTGTATTCCATCAGGAGCCTCCCCTCTGAGCTGCAGAACCGCTTCGACCGTCTGATACATGCCCGTTGCTCCCACGGGATGCCCTCTGGACTTGAGCCCGCCCATGGTCTGAATCGGATAGTCAGCATCGATTGCAATCTGTCCCTCCTTCGCCAGCATGGCCCCCTTGCCTTTTTCAGCCACGCCTATTGCCTCAAGGCTCAGGGCCGCCATTACAGTGAAAGCGTCGTGGACTTCAAAGAGGTCAATGTCCTTAACGCTTATTCCCGCCATTTTATATGCCCTTTCCGAGGCCACCTTTGCGGCCTTCAGGGTCAGCAGGTCTTCCCTGTTTGCGAGGTTGATGGTATCTATTGCCCTTGAGAATCCCGCAACCTCGATCCACTTCTCCTTTGGAACTCCGAGCTCCTTTGCCTTCTCTTTTGTGGTGATTATCGCAGCTGCGGCGCCGTCGCAGACCGGAGAGGCATCGAAGAGCTTTATCGGGTCAGCTATGTAGGGGCTCCTCATGACGGTATCGACAGTTATGGCCCTCTTGAACATTGCGTAGGGGTTCTTTGCCCCATTTGCATGGGCGTTGACTGCAAATAACGCTAAATCCTCCTCAGTATAGCCGTACCGCTGCATGTAGTACCTCATAATCAGGGCATTCAAAGCCACAAAGCTCGCCCCGTGGAAGTGCTCGTATTCCGCATCCGCTGCATAGGCGAGATAGCGGGTTGCATCACTCGGCCATGCATCCGTCATCTTCTCGACGCCCACCACGGCGACGACGTCCTCAAGGCCGCTCATGACGGCTTTAGCGCCTTCCTGAAGGGCTGCACCCCCTGAGGCACATGCAGCCTCGATTTTAACGGCGGGAATGTTTCCTAAGCCCGCCCAGTCGGCTATCAGAGCCCCAAGGTTCTCCTGCTCCACAAACGAACCTGAGATCATATTACCGACGTAAAGGGAATCAACCCTATCCACTCCGGCATCATCCATTGCATTCAGGATGGCCTCCACAGCAAGCTCCCTGAGGGAAAGCCTCCAGTGCTCCCCCACCGGCGTCATTCCAACACCAATTATGACCGGCCTCTCCATCTCCATCACCTCAGATTATGTACTTCCTCCTCGCCTTTGCATAGAGCGCGTAGTCAATGTACTTCTTCCTGCTAACGTAGTCCATCGTTTTCGGCGCAAGATCCCTCTTCTCCTCGATTGCATCCTGAACAACGAGGCTGAAGGCATCGCTTCCCGCACCGCTTCCGAAGCTAACCCACAGAATCCTGTCGCCGGGTTTTGCAACATCGAGAACTGCACTGATTCCGACGAGAGTTGCACCGCTGTATGTGTTTCCTATTATGCCGCTGAGCAGGCCCGGAAGGATTTTCTCCTTCGGAATTCCGAGGATTTTGCCTGCCGTGAGGGGGAACTTCACGTTGGGCTGGTGGAATACTGCATAGTCAAAGTCGCCCGGAGAATAACCGAGCTCCTCCATCAGGCCCTTGGCGGCGCTTATTACCTGATGGAAGTAGGCCGGCTCGCCTGTAAAGCGGTTCCCGTGCCTCGGGT
>JALSON010000206.1 GCA_026986455.1 Thermococcaceae archaeon
AGAACAGGACAGCAGTGAAGGCCAGCCTCATCTACAAGGGGATAGACCTGTTCCTTTCGGTGCTTTACCTGATGGCTGGGGATGTTCTATCCGGGATAAGTGCCGCGGTTGACCTGCTGATAGTGCATGACATCATAGGATACATTCAGGGCATACAGGCGGAGGAGAAATCCCAATGATAGCATTTTCATTCCCGCCCGAAATTCTTTTTAGGTTCCACACCGAAAACAATACGGGGAGGTGCACCTATGTCCCGGAAATTTGAGAGAGTGATTTTTGAATATACCGACAGAATAAAACCCGGAGAGGTGGTTCTGCTTGAATACACTTCACAGGAGCCCGTGCATCTGCTTCTCCAGATGGTTTTGAGATATGCGGAGCTCAGGGGAATTCCCCTGATTATAGTGGACGTGCTGGATGGGCTTCACGTCATGAGGTCAAAGCTCAGGCTCGCCGGGATTGACACGGAGCTGATCGATAGGGCTCCGGTGATGAAGGTGGGCGGGGAGGTAAATGCCGGCGACGTGATACTGAAGGTGGACGAAATAGTGGAGCTCTCGATTTTCAGAAACCGCTTTATGGATGCCCTCAGGAAAATCCGTGAAAGAATTGGAAACAGGCCGTTCATAAGGATCGTCGTCGGGGCAACGGAACTCCTCCAGAGGATGGAAAAGGATGCAATGAAAAGGGAGGCCTTCTTTGCAGGTGTAATCCGCCCGCTGGTGGGCAACCCCAGCACCAGGGGCCTTGTGTTCCTGAACAGAAAGAGGCCCATGCATATCGGGCTGAAGGAGGCGGAGGAGCTCGCCACGAGGGTTCTGAGAACGAGGATGGAGCAGGACAGGCTCTTCATAAGGGTTGTGAAGTCCATACACCTTGAGGAATACGGTGCCGAGATAGGCATAGACCCGTGCAGCCTCAGGGACTACCTCATCACTGCAGGGGGTGAGTAAATGCCCGTGAAAAAGAGTGCTGCGGAAGCCTTTGAGAGCATTGGAAGGCTCCAGCCGGGAGAAATCGTTGTCGTTGAGCACACATCCCTTGATCCATTTCACCTCGCCGTGCTCCTCGTAATGGCGAGCAGGGGAAAGGACATGCACATAGCGGTGGCAGATGTCTTTGACCAGCTTCATGTGGTGCGCTCCCATCTTGCCATAATGGGAATCGATATCGGGTTGATAGATGATGTGCCCGTCGTGAAGTTCGGGGGAATGCTAACCACGGGGAATGTCATCAGGCGCATAAGCATACTCGATACCCCGACCATGTGGCAGATGGAGTACAGGGACGCCCTGGAGGGGATACCGGAACCGAGGCTCGTTTTAACGCTGGGCTTCGAGCAGCTGATAACCATCAAGCCGGAGGTTCCGCCGTCTACAATGTGCCGTCTTTTCATGATGCCCTCCATGGGGACGGGAGGCGAGGTGAATGTTATATTCGTCAACAGCGACATGCTAACAGAGAACGCCCTTGAGGACATCAGGGAGCTGGCCAGCAGGGTGTTCAGACTTGGATTGATCAAGAACATGCTCACGCTTACGGTTGTGAAATCCCTGAGCCTGAAGCATTACGGGAGGGTGCTGGCAGTAGATGCTCTGGAGCTCACAGACTACCTAAGGCAGGCCAAGGGATAACGGGGATGCGGGCTGTGAGAACACGGCTTTACATAATTCTCCTCGCCGGGTTCTTTGCCATACTGGGCTCCACCATGAGCAAATCCCCGACTCTGCCGCTTTACGCCCAGAGCCTCGGACTGAGCAGGGGAGAAATCGGTCTCATAGCCTCGGCATCGACCGTAACGGGGATAGTGGTGAACTTCGCCTCCGGGCTCTTAAGCGACATCTACGGACGAAAAAAGCTCCTGAGCATCAGCGGTTTTGTGTTCCTGAGCGCTCCCCTCCTCTATTTTCTGGCAGGGGATGCCCTCACGCTGGCCCTTGTCAGGGCTTACTATGGAATCGCCACCGCCATCTTCGTTCCTGTTTCCCTCGCTTTGATAAGTGACATATATCCAGATAAAAAGGGCACTTTCATGGGGATTCTGAGCTCTGCAACTCTGGTAGGGAGAGCCATCGCTCCCCTCCTTGCCGGAACACTGATATACTTCGCCGGTTTCTGGACGGTCTTTCTGCTCTGCTCCCTCTTCGGCCTCATAGTCTTTGGACTAACATTCACCTTCCCGAATACCGGGAGAGAGCTTCAGAGAGTTGAGCTCTCCTTCAGCGCCGGACTGCTCATCATCGGCCTCCTCGATGCTGCCGTTTACATGGCCTATCAGGGGATAGAAACCTTCCTGCCACTGTTCTACTACCTTCAGGGGAAGGCATGGCTTTCGGGACTGATTTTAACCGTGGAAATTTCCGTAATGGCGGCGGTAAAACCCTATGCCGGCTATTTAAGTGACAGAATCGGACGCACAAAGCCCATAATAGCCGGGATGGGCCTCGTGGGGCTGGCCATGCTCCTCCTGGCATTCTCATCATCGCTACCCCTGATAGTTTCGGGAGCGGTTCTGTTTTCTCTTGGAGCCTCCGTGAGTGAGGCCTCCACAAAACCCCTGGCAACGGAGATTTCAAAGCTCAGGGGAGCAGCCCTCGGCTTCCTTGAGAGCATAAAGGACATAGGCCAGGC